>CAJXUG010000057.1:0-10883 GCA_913060785.1 uncultured Flavobacteriaceae bacterium
GCTCGGAGATGTGTATAAGAGACAGGACTAGCAGCTCTTGAGGCAATGGCCAGCGGAGTACCTATTATCTCTAGTGATTCTGGAGGTCTTCCAGAGGTTAACATTGCAGGAGAAAGTGGTTATTTAAGTGCTGTGGGAAATATTAAAGAAATGGCAGCAAATGCTATTAAGATTTTAAAAGACGATGCTACTTTAGACAGCTTTAAAGCAAATGCAAAGAAATCTTCTCTGCGCTTTGATACAAAACGAGTAGTCCCTCAATATGAGGCTTTGTATAAGCGTGCGCTTTTAAAGCCTGCAGTGGTTTAATTTTTTACAAGCATCTATTTTTTTGCTGTAAAATAGTGTTATGTTACCTGTAATAGTTCTATTTTTAAACATCAATACCTTATTTTGAAACAGCTTCTGCAACAATTACAAAACCAGTTAAAAGGTACGCTCTTTTTTGACGACTTACACAAAACCATCTACGCTACAGATGCATCCGTGTATCGTAAAATACCATTGGCAGTTGCCTATCCTTCAGATAATCAAGACATACAGCAATTAGTTAAATTTGCACAAAAAAATGCGATTTCCTTAATCCCAAGAACAGCAGGAACATCACTAGCTGGACAATGTGTGGGTGAGGGAATTGTTGTGGATGTCTCAAAACATTTTACTGAAATTATAGAATTAGATGTTGCTGCAAAAACAGTAAAGGTTCAGCCCGGTGTTATTAGAGATGATCTCAATAATTATCTAAAACCGCATGGCTTATTTTTTGGACCTAATACATCAACATCAAACCGGTGTATGATTGGCGGGATGGTAGGTAATAACTCTAGCGGAACCACCTCAATTCAGTATGGAGTTACCAGAGATAAGGTTTTGGCTTTAGACTGTATTTTGTCTGACGGGTCCCAGGTTTGTTTTTCTAGTATTTCTAAAGAAATTTTTATAGAAAAAACCAAACTAGACTCTCTTGAAGGATCTATTTATAAAGAGCTTCATAGTGTATTGCATAACAAAGAGGTGCAGCAAGAAATTCGAAAGCAGTTTCCTAAACCAGAAATTCATAGGCGCAATACTGGATATGCTCTAGATGAACTTATAGATACAACTGTTTTTGGAGGTGACAACCCTTTTAATATGTGTACGCTATTATCTGGTAGCGAGGGTACTTTGGCATTTACAACTGCCATTACCTTGCAGCTCGATAGCTTGCCTCCAGAGAAAACAGCCATGTTGGTCACTCATTATGATAGCCTAGAAAAAGGACTACTGGATGTAGTACATGCCATGAAACATGAGCTGTATTGTTGTGAGCTGATGGATGATATTATTTTAGAGCGTACCAAAGAAAATACAATGTATCGTCCGTATCGTTTTTTTGTAAAAGGTGCGCCAAAAGCCATGTTGTTTCTAGAAGTGAAGGCAACTACAGCCCAAGCACTGCAGGATAAAATTACTGCTTTACAAACAACATTAGACAAAGAAAAATTAAGCTACCATACTGTTGTATTGTATGATCAGGATGTTTCCAAGGCGCTACATTTAAGAAAGGCAGGGCTTGGCCTTTTGGGAAATATGGTGGGAGATAAAAAGGCAGTTGCTTGTATAGAAGATACCGCTGTAGCCCTTGAGGATTTACCTAGTTACATAAAAGAGTTTACCGCCATCATGAAATCCTACAATCAAGAGGTGGTGTATTATGCACATGCTGGAGCAGGGGAGCTGCATTTGCGGCCTATTTTAAATTTAAAAACCAAGCAAGGCGTTTCCTATTTCAGAAGTATCACCACAGATGTAGCGCATTTAGTAAAAAAATATAAAGGTTCTTTCTCTGGAGAGCATGGAGATGGTATTGTACGCTCAGAATTTATACCCATTGTTATTGGAGAAAAAAATTATGCGCTGCTTAGTGTTGTGAAAAAAGCTTTTGACCCTAACTATATATTCAATCCAGGAAAGATAACAGCACCATTTAAAATGGATGTATCTCTGCGTAACGATTATAAACAGGATGCTCCAACAATAGATACAGCCTTTAACTTTGATGATTCTCAAGGAATTCTCAGGTTAGCAGAAAAATGTAATGGTAGTGGTGATTGTAGAAAATCTGCTGCTGCAAGTGGCATGATGTGCCCTAGTTATCATGCAACAAAAAACGAAAAAGATACCACAAGGGCCAGAGCAAATGTACTTAGAGAGGTATTAACTACCAATGATGCCAAAAATAAATTTGATTCAACACAGCTCAAAGAGGTGTTTGATTTATGCATTAGTTGCAAAGCATGTGGGAGTGAGTGCCCAAGTAATGTTGATATGGCAACAAGCAAGGCAGAATTTTTATATCAATATCAAAAAACACACGGTGTCTCTAGAAGCACAAAGCTATTTGCACAAAGTAGCAAATACACATCCCTTGCTGCCAAAATGCCGATCCTTACAAATGCTTTGTATACCAATAAAAGTACCGCTAGAATTATCAAAAAAATAGCAGGGATTGCTCCACAGCGTAACCTACCAAAACTCAACCTTTGGAAAAGACAGGAAAAACAAGTTTCTGTAAGCCCAAATGGTAAAAAAGTACTTTTATACATTGATGAATTTTCAAAATATTTGGATGGTGGTATCGCCCAAGATGCGATAGATTTACTCCTTGGGTTAGGGTATGAGGTGTCTGTTGTAGATAATTTAGATAGCGCTAGGGCTTTAATTAGTAAAGGTTTTTTAAAGCAGGCTAAAGTGTGTGCTACACAAAACATAGCCTATTTTAAATCTAAAGTTTCTAAAAAAATACCGCTACTAGGTATAGAACCCTCGGCAATATTAGGTTTTAGAGATGAGTTTTTACGTTTGGTGGATGACAGAGCTGCTGCAAGTCATATTTCACAACATGTATACCTTTTAGAAGAATTTTTGGCCTCAGAGTTTGAAAATGGAGAAATCTCTAAAACCCTATTTACACAGGCTCCTGCCCAGATTAAAATACACGTGCATTGCCATCAAAAAGCCTTAGGGTCTCAAAAAAACACATTTGACGTCTTAAATTTCCCAACCCACTATAGCCCAACATTAATAACCTCTGGATGTTGTGGTATGGCAGGTAGCTTCGGGTATGAAAAAGAGCATTATGCTGTGAGTATGAAAATAGGCGCGTTGCGATTATTCCCTGCTGTCCTCAAAGCAAAAAAAAATACGATTATTGCTGCCAACGGAACAAGCTGTAGGCACCAAATAAAAGATGGGACTCAGCGCGAGGCGCTACATCCCATAACTATTTTAAAAAATGCATTGCTTTAGTTTCCTATTTCAAAGCTAGTTAAGGTAGCGGTGCTCACAGTTGTATTTTGCTCTTGGATAGGAATTTCTAATCCTGGAATTACACTTAAATCTTCAAGGGTATAATCTATAGTTTCTTTAGAAAATACCAGCCCTATGTTTGCAGCATAATAATTTTCTACCACTAATACGTCTTGGGAGCTTAAAATAGGAAAGGATAATGTTGTGCCACCTATTTGAATTTGTGTGCTTATTTCTAGGTTCAATACAATGTTAGACTGTATTACATCTGTATATGTTTGGGTGTCGGTGGTATAAGAGGGTAATACCTGCTCTTGGGTTGTTATAGATGTATATTCAATAATAATAGGGAAATCCATAATAGTTTGCTCAAATGATCCCGCAATAATGTTAAGCTGTGTTCCGCTTAAAGCATTTGAGTCAAACAACACTGCATTGTTTAGTGGTATGCTTATATCTGGAAATCCTTCAACTGGGACGCCGCCTAGAGCTCCATTTACGATAAGTTTTCCAGTTTCTTTTCTTACAAGGTTTTGAGTGAGTAAGCCAACCATAAAGCCTCCAGGGTTTAATTCTTGAGTATCTAGGTTTGTGTACTGCACCCCATTGTCTTGTTGTGTTCCAACAACAAACATATTGTCTTGACTGATTTGATCTTCACTCTCATTGGTATAACTCCAAGATGAGTTTAAGTTTAGTGGGAAATACGCTGCGGTGTTATTGGTATTTGGTGTGGTATCATCACCACCACAAGAAATTAAACCTAAAGTTAACATAGTAAGACTAAGTAAAGAATATTTCATAATTGTATGTTTTGAGGCAAATATATCAAAAACAATGAGATTGTAAGTATTCAATACCCAAGATTGCTGTGTTTGTATAACTATTTATTTTTTTAAAAAACTAGACAAAAAAAAAGAGCAACTACCGCAGGTAATTGCTCTTTTTAAGTATTGTAAACGAATCCTACTATCCTAAATATTTTTTAAGGATATGACTCTTACTTTCTTGACGCAAGCGACGGATTGCTTTTTCACGAATTTGACGCACACGTTCACGACTCAGCTCAAAGGTGTCTCCAATTTCTTGAAGTGTCATAGCTGGTTGACCGCTTAGGCCAAAATTTAATTTTACTACATCTGCCTCACGAGGAGCAAGGGTGTCTAGTGCTCTATCAATTTCAATTTTTAAAGACTCATGTATGAGCGCCTTGTCTGGATTTGGTGTTTCACCAGAGCTAATTACATCATACAGGTTATTGTCATTTTCACCTTCTTGGAAAGGCGCATCCATTGATAAACTTCTAGATGAATTTTTTAAAGACTGTTTTACACTACTAACAGTCATGTCTAGTTCTTTTGCTATCTCTGATGCAGAAGGAACACGCTGGTGTACTTGTTCTAGATGTATAGATGCCTTACGTATTTTATTAATATCACCAATCTTATTTAGAGGTAAACGTACCACGCGAGATTGTTCTGCAATGGCTTGAAGTATAGATTGTCTAATCCACCATACAGCATATGATATAAATTTAAACCCTCTAGTTTCATCAAAACGCTGCGCAGCTTTTACAAGACCTACATTACCTTCATTAATAAGGTCACTAAGTGTTAACCCTTGATTTTGATATTGCTTTGCTACCGAGATAACAAAACGAAGGTTTGCTTTTGTTAATTTGTCTAAGGCGCTTTGATCTCCTTCACGAATACGTTGTGCTAACTCAACCTCTTCCTCTGCGGTTATCATGTCAATCTTACTTACATCTTGCAAGTAACTGTTCAAAGATTTGGTTTCTCTATTGGTAACCTGCTTGGTAATTTTGAGTTGTCTCATTGGATCAAATGTGTTTTAGGTTATATGTTTTCTTATTTGCTGCCTACTTGCTTCAGAAATAAAACTATATCTGAGGTTTGTTTTAACAACAATATAAGTTCACTACTTACTTATACGTAAGAGGTTCTTTGTTTGTTACAAAATAATTTATATTTTTTGTGAAACCTTTGTTTGTTAGCTGCGTCTTTATATTGAAGGGCACAATAGCTTCTTTTTTGAAGGATACCTGGGTTTCTATTTTAAAATTTTTATCACCTTATAGCCCATTGGTGTATATTTGTAGATAGCTATATTGGTGTACTGTATGTTGTATTAGTTTTTTAGTGGAGCTATTATCTTTAGCTTAGAAATAAAAAAGTGTTTATGAAATTATATGTCTGTCTATTACTACTTTTATTGAGCTTTTCGCTAAGTGCGCAGTTTGATAATACCACCAAAAAAGTTGGTTTTGAGCCAATTGATAGGGTAGTGAATGATCCTACAGGTTTAGAAATACCCAAATCTCCAATACCTGGATTAACCAACCAACAAAACCGTTTTGAGATAAAAAATGATAATGTAAGTACGCTTGGTACTGATGATCCAAAGCCTATTGATATATCAACAGATGACGGTTTTCTAACCACCAAAACCGACATGACTCCCAATGCTTTTGTTAAAGATAAACCAGCCACAGCTGCCTTTGATAGAGACCAGGTGCTGGGGGAGATTAAAACCAAGGGTGGTTTTGTAAATGTTGTGTACAGAGATCATCAAAGTGTAGATGGAGATAGAATACGGGTGTATGTTAATGATGATATTGTACAAAGTGATATCTCTTTAGATGCAAGTTTTAGAGGCTTTGACCTTACCCTTACACCAGGAGAAAATATCATAGAATTTCAAGCTTTAAATCAAGGTGAAAGTGGTCCAAACACTGCAGAGCTGCATGTGTATGATGAAAATGGAACCTTGATTTCTAAAAACGAGTGGAATTTGCTAACGGGAAGAAAAGCTACAATTATTGTCTTCCAAGATTAATATATTTAAGCCTAAAACTCCACTTTTATTTGGGCTACTTCTGCAGGCTCCATAGCATCTATACTATACTGCCCAATTCTAACTCTTATCAGGCGCAGTGTCGGAAACCCAACTGCTGAGGTCATCTTACGAACTTGCCTAAACTTTCCTTGGGTGATGGTAATAGAAATCCAAGAGGTTGGCCCGTGGCGGTCATCTCTTATTTTTTTTGCGCGTTTTGGCAGGGTAGGAGTGCTTGTAAGTAATTTAACCTTGCATGGCCTAGTTAGGTATGGTTTGTCATCTACTGTTATATGAACACCTTCTTGTAGTTTTAAAATTTCAGAAGTATGTATAATACCGTCTACTTGGGCATAATATTCTTTTTCTACGCCACTGTTATTTACATGATAGCTATAAGCGCCATTGGTGGTCAGTAGCAGTAGGCCCTCACTAGGCTCATCTAGTCTTCCAATAGCCATTGTGCCCTTTGGGAAATCAGCTAAAGAACCTAAAAAAGTTTTGCTTTTAGCATGCCTGTCATTGGTAGTGAATTGACTCACCACTCCATAGGGCTTAAATACTTTGTAATAGCTGTGTAATGTGTTTTGCATTATTAGCCAATGAGCAAATCTATAATAGCGGCTAGTTCAAAGTCTTTTTCTGTAACCCCGTCTGCATCATGTGTAGATAAGAAAATCTCTAAGGTATTGTATACATTGGTCCACTCTGGGTGATGATTAAGACGTTCTGCTTCAAAAGAGATACGTGTCATGGCAGAGAAAGCTTCTTTGAAGTTCTCAAATTCAAAACTTGCAAACAGACCACCTTCAACATACTCCCAGCCTTCAAACTGAGCTAGTTTTTCTGTAATTTGTGCTTGGGTATATTTTATCATACTATTTATTGGTTTTTAAGAGTAATAAGATCCTCTAGGGTAGAATTTTCAACAACATCTGCCACGGTGGTTTGATAGTTTGTAGGCAGGATATTGTGCTTTGGTAAAATAGCTAAGTATTGATCATCATTACTGTTGTAAATACTTTTAAAGATAGGTGTCTTGTTGCTTATTTTCTCACAAATCTCTGTAAATAAGTCTTGATGATGCACTAAATCATTGCTTGCCAAATGAAAAATACCTGTTAGCTCTTTATTAATAATGTAATGGATTTGTTGTGCTATGGTGTTTGCGGTGGTAATACTTATAATAAGATTTGGGTACACATCAAAAACTGCTTGGTGTTTAATGGCTTGTCTTACTTGAAGAATTCTTGGGCTATACGCACCAAGCACCATTGGTAGTCTTAAAACACTAACCTGATTTTTAATTTTCTCAAAGAGTAGTTTTTCTACAGAAACTTTAAATTTCCCGAATTCGCTTACTGCAGTGGGGCGAGTATCTTCATAGCTTGGTAAGCTAGAGAGACCATCAAACACACTTACAGAAGATAAAAAAAGAAGCTTACACCCTGGGGCGTCATTTATATATTTACAGACCTGTTTATGAGCATGGTATTGCGCTTTAAAATTTCCACGAATGGCAGATATAATAAGGGTTGGCTTAATTTGCTGTAGTGTTTTAGTAATATCATCATTGGCTATATCATACCCAAAAAATGCCTTATTGTTATCATACAATTCATGGGCAGAACAGTAGGTACCATAGGTCTCAAAATAAGTGCACAGTTCTCTATAGATGGCATTGCCAACGTAACCGCTTGCCCCTAAAATTAATATCCTGTGTTTTTGTTTTTGCATCTAGTTTTAATTTGCCTACATCCTTGCTTTGTTTCCAATTAGCAAAAAAGGTACTTGCACTAATTTATTTTTTGTAGAATGGTAGTTTTACAACCATTGCAGGCACTATTTTATTACGTATTTGAATATGTATTTGAGATCCAACTTCTTTTAATGCCATAGGTACATATCCCAAACCAATACCCTTGCCCATAGATGGAGACATGGTACCGCTTGTTACCCTACCAATACTGTTGCCTTGAGCATCTACAATAGCATATCCCTGTCTTGGTATACCACGCTGGGAAAGCTCAAAACCAACCAATGTTTTTGAAACCCCAAGTTCTTTTTGTTTTTTAAGAGATTCACTGTTTATAAAATCTTTATTAAATTTTGTAATCCAGCCAAGACCAGCCTCTAAAGGGGATGTGGTGTCATCTATATCATTTCCGTAAAGGCAATAGCCCATTTCAAGTCTTAGGGTGTCTCTGGCTGCAAGACCTATGGGTTGGATGCCCCAATTAGCTCCAGCTTCCAAAACTTTTGTCCATATTTTTGCCACCTGGGTGTTTTTGCAATAAATCTCAAAACCACCACTACCTGTGTAGCCCGTTGCGCTAATAATTACATTTTCAACACCTGCAAAAGTGTTTATCTTAAAGGTATAAAATTTAATGGCGCTTAAATTTTCTTGTGTAAGGCTTTGCATTGCTTGTATTGCTTTTGGACCTTGTATGGCCAAAAGTGAATAGTGATCACTGCTGTTTTCAAGCGAAGCTTCCATGGTGTTGTGCGCGTTAATCCAAGCCCAATCTTTATCTATATTTGATGCGTTTACAACCAATAGCCATTTTTCAGCAGCTATTCTATACACAATAAGATCATCTACCACACCGCCATCTTGATTAGGAAAACAACTGTATTGGGCCTCACCATCTTCTAGTTTGGAGGCGTCATTGCTACACACCCTTTGTATTAAACTAAGCGCATTTGGTCCTGTTATAAAAAACTCTCCCATATGGCTTACATCAAACACACCTACTTTTTCTCTTACGGTTTGGTGTTCTAGATTAATTCCTTGATAAGAAACGGGCATGTTATACCCTGCAAAGGGTACCATTTTTGCGCCAAGGGCAGCATGTATTGCAGATAGAGCTGTGTCTTTCATTGTATAATGTATTTACACAGCCAATAAAATGATGTTTTAAACACTGTGTTGTTTGTTGGTTCAGATTTTAAAAAACAAATATAACGCTAGGGTAGTGGGCTTACCAAATTTTTATGAGTATTGCTTAAAAATAATAAATGATTGTCTACTACACTTTTTTCTCTTTATTGTGATAGCGCCAGAAAATCTACTAAAATAGCATTCTGCTCAATACCTAAATTTCTGTTAGTTATACAAAAACTTATGTTGTACTTTTGTTTAAACAATTCTAAATTCATGTCTGAAATACATCATATAAGCAGCTCCCTTCTTGAGCTATCTGTCATTAAAGATATCGTTGATAACCACAAACAATTAGCCCTTTCTAAAGAGTCTACAAATAAGATAAATAACTCATATGAGTTTCTTTCTAAAAAAATAAAAAATAACGAAACACCTATTTATGGTATAAACACAGGTTTTGGATCTTTGTGTAACGTTAAAATCTCTTCAGAGAATTTATCAAAACTTCAAGAAAACCTAGTTACTTCTCATGCCTGTGGTACGGGAGAGTATGTGCCCAAGGCTATAGTGAAGTTAATGTTATTACTTAAGATACAATCCTTGAGTTATGGCTACAGTGGTGTGCAGTTAATAACCGTTGCTAGATTGGTGGCCATGTACAATGCCAATGTAATTCCTGTTGTGTATACACAAGGGAGTCTTGGCGCCTCAGGAGATTTATCTCCACTTGCTCACATGTCTTTGCCGCTTTTAGGTAAAGGAGATGTTTGGCTAGAAGATGCAATTGTGCCCACTTCAAGTATCATGAAAGAGCACAATTGGAGCCCAATAACACTAATGGCTAAAGAAGGGTTGGCCCTTTTAAACGGAACACAGTTTATGAGCGCCTATGGGGTTTATATGCTACTGAAGAGTTATAAATACTCTTACCTGGCAGATGTTATTAGTGCTGTTTCTATAGATGCCTTTGATTGTAACATGAGCCCATTTAATGCTCTTGTTCATAAAGTACGGCCGCACAAGGGGCAGCTTGAAACGGCAGCACGTATCAACGAGATCTTGCAAGACAGTGAGCTTGGAGCTGCCGATAAAACAAATGTACAAGATCCCTATTCTTTTAGGTGTATACCCCAGGTGCATGGCGCAACCAAAGACACCCTTGGATTTGTGCATCAAACATTTAAAACAGAGATTAACGCAGTTACAGATAACCCTAATATTTTCATAGAAGAGGATTTAATTATCTCTGGCGGAAATTTTCATGGCCAGCCACTGGCTCTTGCCTTAGATTATATGGCCATTGCAATGAGTGAACTAGGAAGTATTTCAGAGAGAAGAACCTACCAGCTAATATCTGGTTTGCGTGATTTACCTGCTTTTTTGGTGAGTAATCCAGGCCTAAACAGCGGTTTTATGATACCTCAATATACAGCAGCAAGTATTGTAAGTCAAAACAAACAACTTGCCACACCAGCCTCTATAGATTCTATAGTTTCTTCAAACGGGCAAGAAGACCATGTGAGTATGGGAGCTAACGGGGCAACAAAATGTTTGCGTATTATAGATAATATAGAAACCATACTTGCAATTGAGCTCATGAACGCCTCTCAAGGCCTAGCCTTTAGGGATAAAAAATCATCACCCTTTGTAATGTCATTTATAGAGAATTATAGACAGGTGGTTCCTTTTTTAGAGCAGGATAGAATTATGGCAGATGATATTCATGCAAGTATTGCTTTTCTTCAAAGCTTTAGTGTAGATAGTGAACTGCTTTTTTAACAGCTATTGATATAGTTTTCCTTAGTTTCTTGTATTAAAGTCTGTCTCTTATACACATCTGACGCTGCCGACG
>CAJXUG010000058.1:0-10648 GCA_913060785.1 uncultured Flavobacteriaceae bacterium
GAGATTTCTGCCTGTCTCGTGGGCTCGGAGATGTGTATAAGAGACAGAAGTAATTGTGGCTTTCCCAATTATTATATTGTATGAAATAAGTATTATTATATCAAAAAGAGTACTGCGCAGACAAGCAAAAAGAAAAGAAAAAGGTAAAATTTAAGGGCAGTGTTAACCTCCCTAGACTATCTTTAAAAAAACAAATACATTTGTAATTAGTAACGTTTATTATTTAACAAAGGACACATGAAGTTAAAAGCTGAAAATTTAATGAAGCAGTACAAAGGCCGAAAGGTCGTAAAAGGTATTACTGTAGAGGTAAATCAAGGCGAAATTGTTGGTTTGTTAGGCCCTAATGGCGCCGGGAAAACAACTTCATTTTATATGATTGTGGGCCTTATTAAGCCCAACGGTGGTAACATCTACCTGGATGGAACAGAAATCACCAAATACCCGATGTATAAACGTGCTCAAAACGGTATTGGCTATTTAGCACAGGAAGCTTCGGTTTTTAGAAAGCTAAGCATTGAAGACAACATTTTAAGTGTATTACAACTTACTAAACTCTCTAAAAAAGAGCAGCTCATGAAAATGGAATCTCTCATTGAGGAGTTTAGCCTAGGACACATTCGTAAAAGTCGTGGAGATTTACTTAGTGGTGGAGAACGAAGACGTACAGAAATTGCAAGAGCATTAGCTACAGATCCAAATTTTATTTTACTGGATGAACCTTTTGCAGGAGTTGATCCAGTTGCTGTTGAAGATATACAAAGAATCATAGCCCAACTTAAGGATAAAAACATAGGTATTCTAATTACAGATCATAACGTTCAAGAGACACTTGCCATTACAGATCGCACCTATTTAATGTTTGAAGGAAGTATTTTAAAGCATGGTGCACCCCAAGAACTTGCTGCAGATGAAATGGTACGTAAAGTATACCTAGGTCAAAACTTTGAGCTACGTAAAAAGAAATTAAATTTTCAATAGTAATTCTAGGCTACCAACTTCAAGAGCCTAGTCTAAGGGTTTCCAAAAAAGAGAAACCAAAATATACAAAAAGATAATTATTGGTATTGCTATAAATTTAAGCACTACCAAAAGCAAGATACTAGCTATCAAAAACAGATAGCGTACTGCATTGTCTTTAAAATTCCAGGTTTTAAACTTTAGCCCAAAAAGAGGTATCTCAGCATTTAAAAGCACACAACTCACAAGAGTTATTATAATCAAGAACCAGGGAGCTAGTATAACATCACTCATTTGTTGACTTGCTTGAAAACTTATAATTAAAGGTAAACTTAAAATTAAAAGCGTATTTGCTGGAACTGGCAAACCAATAAAACTTGTTGTTTGCCTTGTATCTACATTAAATTTTGCCAACCTGTAGGCAGAAGCCACAGCAATAACAAGGCCTAAAAATGGCAAGTAACTTTCTATAGAGAGACTCTTTGAGGTATCATTAAACATTGTGTTAATATCTAGACTATTACCAGTGAGCGCCTCACTAAGTAATTGCATCATAACAATGCCAGGAAGCACACCACTAGTAACAGCATCTGCTAGGCTGTCAAGCTGCAGACCCACTTGGCTTTGAGCATTGAGTAGTCGTGCTGCAAGACCATCAAAAAAATCTAAAAAGATGCCAGCAAAAGCAAAAAAGGATGCAGAAACTAAATCTCCGGACACAGCAAATATAATTGCTACACAGCCACAAAGTAGATTTAAAGAGGTGATGATATTTGGTATTTGTTTAATCATTTATATAAGGTATTAAAGTACTTTTAGTTTACAAAACAAAACACTGTTTGCCTTGTTATACTATAATTTTTTTATGATCTATTGCAAGCTTACTAACAAAGACACCTAAAGAAAAATTCAATACAACTAAAATAGTTTCTTGAATGTAAATTTACATGGTACTTTTGTAAAAATAGCAAACTATTTTGCTCTAGCGCCCTATAGGTACAATATGTTACTAAAATACGAGTTTATTAGGGTATAGAAAAAATCATTGTTGCATAAAAAAAATACATTGAAAAAAACATTGTTTTTTGGGATACTACTGGTATCTGCTTTACTTTCTGCACAAACAGCTGTTAAATACTCTAATGAGTTTTTAAATATTGGTGTAGATGCTGGATCTTTTGGAATGGCCAATGCGGTTGTGGCCTCTACAAATGATGTAAATGCTAGTTATTGGAATCCAGCAGGTCTAGTAAACCTTCAAAGCAGTGAGTTATCTCTCATGCATGCTTCTTATTTTGCCAATATAGCTAATTATGATTATGCTGGTTTTGCAATGCCGCTAGACAATCAAAGCGCTGTAGCGTTATCTATGATACGATTTGGTGTAGATGATATTTTAAACACCACACAACTTATTGATAGCCAAGGGCAAATCAACTATGACCGCATCAGTCTTTTCTCGACTGCAGATTATGCCTTTACAGTAAGTTATGCAAAAAGACTACCTCTAGACGGCCTTAATATAGGCATAAACGCCAAGGTGATACGCCGCATTATTGGAGATTTCGCCTCCTCATGGGGCTTTGGTTTAGATGCAGGAATACAATTTAATAGTAACAAATGGCAGTTTGGAGTAATGGCTAGAGATATAACTACAAGTTATAACACCTGGTCTATCAATGAGGAAAAATTTTCTGAAATTCAAGGAGCTGTAGCGGGGCAAAATCAAGAATTACCAGAAACCACAGAAATAACTATCCCAAAATTACAGATTGGAGTATCAAGAAAGTTTGTGTACCGTCATGATTTTACATTTTTAACAGAGATAGACATAAACATGCGTTTTACCCAAACCAATGATCTTATCTCAACATCTTCTGTGAGTGCTACCCCTGCCATTGGCTTTGAATTTGGATACATAAACATGCTATATTTAAGAGCCGGAGTGGGTAATTTCCAGAACGTTCAACAATTAGACGGCGCTCAAAGCACTGGTTTTCAGCCAAACATTGGGGTTGGGTTTGCCTACAAAGGAATACAGATTGATTATGCCTTAACAGATATTGGTGATCAAAGCGCAGCTTTATATAGTAATGTATTTTCATTAAAATTAGATTTAAGTATCTTTAGAGACTAATATTTGAAATACAATTTGCGCGTGCACAAATCCTTCCTTACTTTAATTCTTTTACTTAGTTACTTTGCAGCATTTGCTCAAATAAACACACTTGCTAAAGATGCAGAAATTAGCATCATCACCATTGGTCCGGGAAAACAGTTGTATGATTCCTTTGGCCACAATGCTATAAGAGTTTCTGACCCAAGTAATGGCAAAGATTTAGCATTTAATTACGGAACTTTTGATTTTAATACACCAAATTTTTATATCAAGTTTGGTCAAGGAAAGCTTCCTTACGCATTATCTGTAAGTACTTATGATAGTTTTCTGAGAAACTACATCTCTGAGAAACGATGGATAAAGCAGCAAAAGCTTGACATTACCTATGGAGAAAAGATAGCGATTTTTGAATACTTATTAGACAATGCTCAACCCGGTAACAGAGAATACCAGTATGATTTTTTCTTTGATAACTGCGCCACAAGAATACGCGATGTAATAGCTTTAAATTTAGGCAGTAAACTCTCCTACCAAGAAAAAAAGTACGCTCCTTCTTTGTATAGTTTTAGAGAACTTATACAACAAAGACTTCACTGGAACTCTTGGGGCAGTCTAGGTATTGATATTGCTCTAGGCGCTGTTATAGATAGAACTGCAAGCCCCTGGGAGCACCAATTTTTACCAGATTATGTGTTAGAGAGTTTAAAATCAGCAACAATTACTAGAAACGGCAAGACAACTGCTTTAATAAAGAAAGAAACCACCATTAACAACGTTAGTCCAAGATCTGGAAGTGCTGCTTTTTTACTGAGTCCATTTTTTGTTTTTTTAATACTAGCCATAGGTATTGTATATAGAACACTTAAGGACAGTAAACAACAAAAACGCAGCAGATGGTTGGATGGTATTCTATTTTTGATAACCGGTATTATAGGAGTTTTACTTCTTGTATTGTGGTTTGCCACAGATCATACCGCAACGGTTACTAATTATAATATACTTTGGGCATTTCCTTTAAATCTTATATTTTGTACTCTAGTGAGTAAAAAAGTTCCAAAAAAATGGCTAATTAGTTATGTGTCATTTTTAATTATTCTTTTAACACTACTAGTTGTGCATTGGTTTACTGGTGTTCAAGTTTTTGCTCCTGCGCTACTACCCCTTGTAATAGCACTTTTTATAAGGTATGTGTATCTAGTTAGGTATTTAAAAAGGTAACTAAAACACGCCTTATACTGCCTTTGAACAGAGGTATCTATAATTGTAGAATTTGCTGATAATTATAAAGTATATTACAATTTAAGTAAGCAAAAACACCTTAATTTGCATAAAAATCAAACTGTGAATTACCTCTCTGTTGAACATGTTGCAAAATCTTATGGTGAACGTATCTTATTTGAAGATATCTCCTTTGGTATCAATCAAGGACAAAAAATTGGATTTGTCGCTAAAAACGGAACCGGTAAAACGTCACTTTTAAATATCCTCTCTGGGATAGACACTCCAGATAAGGGCGCTGTAGTGTATAGAAAAAATCTAAATGTTGCTTTTCTCTCTCAGGAACCAAACCTAAACACAAGTCTTACCATTGAGCAGACTATTTTAGCAAGCGATAACCCAGTGTTGGAGGTTATTCAATCCTACGAAAAAGCAATTCTACACCCAGAGCAAACAGAAAATTACCAAGCCGCTTTTGATGCTATGGATGCTCATGATGCCTGGGATTTTGAAACAAGATACACCCAAATATTATTTAAATTAAAATTAGAAAATCTTAACAAAAAAGTAGGTGATTTAAGTGGAGGACAAAAAAAGAGACTTGCCCTTGCCAATGCACTTCTCACAAAACCAGATTTACTGGTAATGGATGAGCCAACAAACCACCTAGATCTGGAAATGATTGAGTGGCTTGAAGCTTTGTTTGCAAAAGAAAATCTCACTCTTTTTATGGTTACCCATGACAGGTATTTTTTGGAACGTGTATGTAATGAAATTGTAGAATTAGACCAAGGTAACCTCTATAGTTATAAAGGAAACTACAGCTATTATCTTGAGAAAAGAGACGCTAGAATAGAGGCTGAAACTACAGAGACAGGCAAAGCAAAACAATTATATAAAAAAGAGTTGGATTGGATGCGCCGCCAACCAAAAGCAAGAACCACTAAAAGTAAATCTAGAATTGATGACTTTAGTGAAATCAAGGACAAAGCCCATAAAAGACGTAACGACCACCAGGTAGAGTTAGAACTTAACATGGAGAGACTTGGCACCAAAGTAGTTGAGATACACAAAATAGCTAAAAGCTACGATAACAATACTCTTTTCAATGGTTTTGAATATAATTTTCTAAGAGCAGAACGTATTGGAATTATAGGAAAAAATGGTACTGGAAAATCTACATTTTTAAACATACTAACGGGCTCACTAAAGCCAGATTCTGGAAAAGTTGTTATTGGCGATACTGTAAAATTTGGATACTATACCCAAAGAGGAATCAATATTAAAGAAGGACAAAAAGTAATTGATGTTATTAGAGAGTTTGGAGATTACATCCCATTAAAAAAAGGACGCCAAATTAGCGCACAGGGTTTATTGGAGCGTTTTTTGTTTGATAGAAAAAAACAGTATGACTTTGTAGATAAATTAAGTGGTGGTGAAAGAAAAAGACTTTACCTGTGTACGGTGCTTATTCAAAATCCAAATTTTCTTATTTTGGATGAACCTACCAATGATTTAGATATTGTAACACTTAACGTATTGGAGAGTTTTTTACTAGATTTTCCTGGATGTCTTATTGTGGTAAGTCATGATCGTTATTTTATGGACAAGATCGTAGATCATCTTTTTGTATTTCAAGGAGGAGGCGAAATCCTAGATTTCCCAGGTAACTATAGTGATTATAGAACCTATGAGGATAGTAAAATTTCAGAAAAAAAAGATAAAGAATCGCCAAAAACAGAAAAGAAAAATTGGAAAACAGCTACCACAAAAACCAAACTAGGGTATCAAGAACAAAAAGAATATAACCGCCTAGAGAGGGACATTGCAAAACTGGAAAGGGATCGCGACTCTTTACAACAAAAATTTGCCACAGAAAATTGGGACCAGGAGCAAATTAATAAGCAATCTAAAACATTGCAAGACATCATTGATGGTTTGTCTGAAAAAGAAATGCGCTGGTTCGAGCTCTCTGAAAAAATTGAATAACAAACACACTTTAGCGTGCTGTACACTTTAAAATCATACATTAAATTTATACTGAAATCTACCAATGAGCACGGGGTACACTCCCCTTTTGTATACTCGCTACTCACAAAGTGTATCTACAAAAAACAGCACAAGGACACAAAACAACACTTGATGTCTAAAAAAAAGCAAATCATACCCTATAAAATAGCCTCTTATTTTAAATCTAATGAGATTTTAGTGGTGAGCAATTCAAAAAACGCAGCTTCGCTCTTCTCTTTGGCAAGACCAAATAGCTGTGTAAAATCTGTGGAAGATTTTTTTGAGACGCAAACATCTGAAAAACAGGTTGATTTGGTTTATATAAACACCACAAATAACAACATTAACGTAGTATCTCTATTTGAAAAACTGCTCCATAGTGCACACAAGAACTGCGTGTTTATTTTTGAAGGCATCTATACAAATACTGAAAATACTAAAGCATGGCAACACATGATAGCCTCCCAAGATGTAACAGTAAGTATTGACGGGTTTTATTTGGGGCTTATTTTTTTAAAAAAAGGGCAAGAAAAACAACATTTCAAACTGCGGCTGTAACATTCTAGGCTACCCTGCGACCTATGAGTGTGATTAATTCAAGTGAAAAATGTTTGTTATTCTAAGCAAACATGACCACAGGCAGTGCCCTTAATTATTAAAAATTCAGCTATATTTATAGCATAAGCAATAAGAAATATGAGTTTAGTTATAGACATCAAAGCAATACGTAGAGATTTTCCTTTAGGACAAGAAATTGTTAAAGTATTAAAGGGTATCGATCTTCAAATTGAGAAAGGTGAGTATGTTGCCCTTATGGGACCATCAGGTTCTGGGAAATCAACCTTAATGAATTTGCTTGGATGCCTAGACACACCAACTGCAGGATCTTATCTTTTAAGTGGACATGACGTAAGCAACATGAGTGATGATGAGTTGGCAGAAATACGCAATAAAGAAATAGGCTTTGTATTTCAAACCTTTAACTTGTTGCCAAGAACTACAGCCCTAGATAATGTGGCACTTCCTATGGTGTATGCAGGGGCTACAAAAACCCAAAGAACAAAACGCGCTCAAGAAGTATTAACAGAAGTTGGCCTGGCAGATAGAATGGACCACAGACCCAACCAGCTATCTGGTGGACAAAGACAAAGAGTTGCCGTAGGTAGAGCGCTAGTAAACAAGCCCTCTATTATATTGGCCGATGAGCCAACAGGGAACCTAGATTCAAAAACATCTCTGGAAATCATGGCGCTTTTTGATGCTATTCATGCACAAGGAAACACCGTTATTGTAGTAACACATGAGGAGGAAGTTGCTCAGCATGCCCACAGGGTAATCAGACTCCGTGATGGCCTGGTAGAAAGTGATATTAGAATTAAATAATTGCAATAAGACAAAATTTGTCTAGCCCAAAACAGCCAAACTGATAAATACGCAATAACAAGTAAGTAGAACAAGGCCTTTAATGCGCCCAATTTCAAACTTATTTGGCAAAAAAGCCAAGGGTATTAACACCCCAGCAAAGCCTAACATCCACCACAAATCATTAGTGAAGAGTTCTTGACTTTTTACAGCGATGGGCTTTATAATAGCAGTAATGCCTAAAACAGAAGCTATATTAAATATATTGGAGCCAATTAGGTTTCCTAAAGACAAGGCTTTCTCCTTTTTTAAAGCTGCAATCACAGAGGCAGCAAGTTCTGGAACGCTCGTCCCTACAGCTATCATGGTAATGGATATAATACGTTCGCTAACTCCTAAAGTGCTAGCTAAAACTACAGCTCCATCTACTAGCCACATACTACCAAAATAAAGAGCAACTGCGCCAATTAGTAACCATACTATAATTTTAAAATTAGAGATTACCGCCAACTGAGCATCTACTTGTTGAGAGACATCACTATCTGGGCTTTTATTTACTCTGCCAATTAACAGCACCAAATAAATAATTAATATCGCTACCAAAGCAACACCTTCTAGGCTAGAAATTTCATTACCACTTTGCATAATAAAATACAAACCAATAGAGAGTAACATGAGTACCGGCCAGTTAAACTTGTAGAAGTGTTTATCTATGGAAAGAGGAGTTATAATTGCTGTAACCCCTAATACTAAGCCAATATTAGCAATATTAGACCCAATCACATTTCCTAAAGAAATGTCACTAAACCCATCTATGGCGGCTTGAACACTTACTAGTAATTCTGGGGCAGAAGTCGCAAAAGAGACCACAGTTAGCCCTATGATCATCTTAGATAGTTTTAGTTTTAAAGACAAACCTACGGCTGCTCTAACCAAAAAATCTCCACCAATAACCAGTAAGCCTAAGCCAAGAAAAATAAACAGTATGCTCATATAAGTAATATATACTGCGAAGATAAATAAACGGTGTTTATTTATCTTAAAAAACCCCGAACAACTACAATACTAGACTGCCTTATTCTACACTAAGCTCACAATGGATAGAAAAACTAGAGATAAAAGACACAAAGTAGTAGAAAGGGATACGCAGGATTTTTTTTATTTTGTATGTTTACAACGTGAAAAAACTACTATTTAAAACCCTAGCCAAAATAAACAAAGCGATACTTCCAAGTTTTACAAAACAAAGGCTTGATTTAGCAAAAGCATCAAAAATACAACTAGCACTTTTTGGTTATAGACTATGGGTTACAAAAAATGCCTTAGATTAGTATTGCAGTATTGATGTAATAGGGTATTGGTGTATTTTTTGGGCTCCTTTTAAAAAGTCTAACTCAATTAAAAAATTACACTGTACAATAACTCCTCCTAGATTTTCTACCATATCACACACAGCCCTTGCAGTACCACCGGTGGCTAGTATATCATCATGAATTAATACGCGATCTCCAACAGCAATGGCATCTTTGTGCATCTGCAGTGTGTCTGTGCCATATTCAAGATCATAGGTTTGAGAAATAGTTGTATGAGGTAACTTGCCCGGTTTTCGCACAGGTACAAATCCTGCGTTTAATGATTGTGCTAGGGTATTTCCGAAGAAAAAACCACGGGCTTCAACACCCACCACTTTATCAATCTTTTGATCGCCAACAAGGTCTAATAACCGATCTAGACAAACCTTAGAGGCCTGCGGGTTTGACAACAAAGGTGTTATATCCTTAAATACGATTCCCGGTTTTGGAAAATCTTTAATATCGCGTATATAATCTTGTAGTTGTATCATATGTACTGAGTAAAACCAATAAAGGCTTACCAAAGTAAGCCGAAATACAAAAAATGTATGGAGAAACTGTTACTTAAAGCTCTCGCTTACCATAGCTATAATAGCTAAAACCAAACATACTGCTGCAGTTCCAATTACAAGTCCACCTACTCCCATATTATAATATTTAATGTATTAATGAATAACAAAAATAATTGATTCTTACCAACTCTCATCGACTTGTGCCATTTTATTTTGTTTGTTAGAGTGTTTGTGTTTTTACATAGAATGTAAGGCAAATTAATTGAAACCTCAAACAAAGTAAAATGGTATTTTATGTATATATTTATACAAGTAGTTTTAAACTATACTAGTATAAATAGATATGTATACCACTGATTCTATACAACATTAAATGCGCAACAACAACTTAATAGAATGATTGAGGAATTAAAAAAAAGTTACAACCATATTTTTGAAGATGCATTAATTAATGAAATAGTGCAAGTAGGAACTTTTAAAGAAGTTCCTGCTGGTTTTAAAATGATGGAAATAGGCTCTTATGTAAAAGCAATACCACTGCTTGTCTCTGGAGTCATAAAAATATTAAGAGAAGATACCAATGGAGATGAGCTATTGCTGTATTACCTTGAAAAAGGAGATACCTGCTCTATGACAATGACCTGCTGTATGGGGCAAACAAAAAGTGAAATAAGAGCGGTGGTAGAAACCGATGCAAAACTTATAATGATACCTGTCCAAAAAATGGAACAGTGGACTGCAAACTTCACATCTTGGAGAAATTTTGTTTTTGAGAGTTACCACAACCGTTTAAATGAAATGCTTCATACCATAGATAGTATTGCTTTTGATAATATGGACCAAAGATTGCTTAACTATTTAAAAGAGAAAGCCAGAATAACGCAAAGCAAGATAATAGAAAACACACACCAAGAAATAGCCTATGACCTACATAGCTCAAGAGTCGTAATCTCTAGACTTTTAAAAAAATTAGAAAACATTGGAAAAATCAAACTCCATAGAAATTACATACAAATCATTACATTAGAATAGCAATGTAACTTATGTTACCTCTAGATAAATAAAGTAAGCTTAATTTCGCACACAAGATTAATATCTGTCTCTTATACACATCT
>CAJXUG010000059.1:0-10614 GCA_913060785.1 uncultured Flavobacteriaceae bacterium
TATCCTCTTCGTCGGCAGCGTCAGATGTGTATAAGAGACAGGAATACAATTCCTCTATCTTCTTCAGGAACAAAACCTGTTGGTGTGGTACTCGCAGCCCACCAAATTCCTACTCCAGAAATCACAAGCAATGCACCAGTTATCCATTTGTTTTTGTACAAAAACGCTAATGATTTCCCATAACGTTCTGTAGCAGCGTTAAATCCAGCGTTGAATTTATCGAAAAACTTCTGCATGAAACTTTTGTTACTGTGCTCTTGCTCGTCGTGACCTTTTAAAAACAACGCACAAAGTGCCGGACTCAAGGTTAAGGCATTCACAGCCGAAATTAAAATTGCTACAATTAAGGTAATCCCAAATTGCTCATAAAAAACTCCCGATGGCCCTTGAATAAAGGTTACAGGAACAAAAACTGCAGCCATGACTAATGTAATGGATATAATTGCTCCTGAAATTTCATGCATTGCATCTAGGGTCGCCTTTTTCGCACTATTAGCTCCTTGGTCAATTTTAGCATGTACCGCCTCAACCACTACAATGGCATCATCTACCACAATACCAATGGCCAATACCAAGGCAAACAGCGTTAATAGATTAATGGAATACCCAAATAAATTCAGAAAGAATAATGTCCCCACAATAGCTACCGGAACGGCAATGGCAGGAATTAAAGTTGAACGAAGATCCTGAAGGAAAATGAATACTACAAGGAATACTAATAAAAAAGCTTCTATCAAGGTAACCTTTACTTTGTCCATTGATGCCGATAGGAACTCGTTGGTATCGTAATTTATTTCATATTCAACACCAGTAGGAAAATCTTTTGACAAACGGTTTAGCTCCAGCTTAATATTTTCTATTATTTCCTGTGCATTGGATCCTGCCGTTTGGAATATACCTATATTGACACTGGGATTGCCATCTGTGAAACCATAAACATTATAGCCTTGTGCGTCCAGTTCAATGGAAGCTACATCATTTAACCGCAAATACTCTCCATTATCAAGTGCTTTTATTATAATGTTAGAATATTGTTCTTCAGTTTTGTAACGACCACCATACTTGATGTTATACGAAAATGCTTGTCCATCATTTTGTCCTAAAGAACCTGCAGAAGCTTCTAAACTTTGCTCTCGTAATGCTGCCGTAATATCTGAAGGCACAAGACCATATGCTGCTAATTTTTCAGGTTTTAGCCAAATACGCATTGTATAATCACCGCTACCAAATACCATGACATCTCCTACACCATTTATACGCTGTATACTAGGGATAACATTAATTTTCAGGTAATTTTGTACAAATGTTGCGTCGTAATCTTCATTTTCTGTATATACGGACATAAACATTAATGCCGAAGTTTGTCGTTTTTGTGTAACAACACCTGTCTGAATTACTGTTTGAGGTAATAATGCATTTGCTCTCGCCACACGATTCTGCACGTTTACTGACGCAATATCTGGATCCGTTTCTTGATCAAAGTACACCGTAATACTGGCAGAACCATCATTAGAGGCTGTTGAAGTTATATAAGTCATCCCTTCTACGCCGTTTATTTGTTCTTCAATGGGAATGATGACACTTTCCATAACGGTTTCGGCACTGGCCCCAGGGTAGTTAGCGTTTACTTGAATGGTAGGGGGTGCAATATCTGGGTATTGTTCAACAGGTAATGCTGAATAGCCCAAAATACCCAAAATGACAATGATGATGGAGATTACAGTTGAAAGTACAGGTCTCTCTATGAATGTTCTTAACATAGTTTATCGCTCTAAAAGATTATTGAAATAATGGTTTTATAGGCTTAACAATACTATCGAAAGCTACTTTCTGTGGTTGTATTGGCATACCGTTTCTCAATTTGCCTATGCCTTTAACCACGAATAAATCGCCTGCCTTCACACCAGAACTTACAATGTAAAACACTTCGGTTTTAGCTTTTATGGTGATTAAAGTTGATGTTACCAAATTATCGTTACCAACGGTATAAACATAAGTTTGTCCTTGCTGTTCGTAAGTAGCCGATTGTGGTACTATTAAAGCATTTTCGTAAACCGTAGGAATCCTAATTGTTCCACTGTTTCCATTGGTTAGTAAAAAATCGGGATTATCAAAAACCGCTCTAAAACTCACTGTCCCCATAGTGGCATCAATTTGCCCAGTTACGGTTTCAATAGTTCCTTTTTGTTGGTAAGTTTCTCCGTTGGCCAATACCAATTCTACTTTTGGGAAATTATCAATTTTATCTTGAAGTGTTTTGCCTTCGGTTTGCTGAAGAAAATCCAAATAGTTGGCCTCATTCATTGAGAAATAAGCAAACACCCTTTCAATACTGGTAACGGTAGTTAATGGTTTTGCGCTGGTAGCACTTACCAACGAACCCTCACGATACGGAATAGCCCCAACAAAACCATCTACAGGACTAGTTACAGTAGCATATCCAATATTGGCAACCACACTGTTGTATGTGCTTTTTGCCTGTGCCAGATTTGCTTTGGCGGTTTCTAATTGCACTTCGCTTATGATGTTTTTTTCAACTAAAGGTTTTAGTTTATCTACTTCAACTTGAGCCACGTTAACACGAGCTTTAGCCGCTTCGGCATCTTGACTCAACGTTTGGGTTTCCAGTTTAAAAAGCGCTTGGCCTTTTTTGACTTTTTGACCTTCGTCTACAAATACTTTTTGAATATAGCCGGATACCTTGGCTCGTACCTCACTATTAATTATACCTTCAATAGCTGTTGGGTAGGTCGTGTAAGCCGTTACGCTTTTCTGCGAAACTTCAGTTACGGCCAATGATAAGGCTTGCTGTTGCGGTGCTTGTTGTTGCTCTTGCTTACAACTGGAAATAAGTAATGCAAGTCCTCCAAGTATAGCAAAACTGTATATATGTAATCGTTTCATTATTATAAATTGATTAGTGTTTATTATTTATTATGGTTTCTTTTAATTTATTTATGGATGTTATCGCACCGTCTAAAAAATAGATAAAACTGTCGTGAAAACCGAGTTCGAATTTGTTTTCATCTTCTAAAGCTTTGTTCTCCTCTTCTTTGTAAGATTTAATTTCCTTATGCAATTCTCTTTCGCTTTTCCACTCTTCAACCATAGTACTGATACTTTGAAGCATCGTGTCGCTATTGATAATGAAGTACTTTTTTCTATCTCCTGTTTTAGTGAAGTAGCTCAACTTTTTTAAATCTTGTAAATGATTTAAGTGTGTTGAAATGGTACTCTTGCTCGCACAGAGGTTCGACACTAAATCTTCGAAGGTCGTGCCTTGTTTTCCAGTTAGAATGATATAAGAAAAAATACGGGCGGCTACAGGAGCCATCTGCTCTTTTTTCTCAAAGAAAATACCTAGTTTCTCAACCAATTCCGACTTCCTTTGTTCTGTTTTTTTCATAGTCATTTTAATTTTACGAAGCAAAAATACATATTAGTTCGGAACAAACCGAACTAAAGGAAGTTAAAAATTGTTAAAAAACTTCAAAACACCTACCAAGTTGTATTCAGGTATTGTTAATGTTGTGAAATTATTCCAATCAACCTCTGTTTGCAAACTATGGGAAAAGCTCAATCAAATTGGAAAAAAATAAATTACTCTGTAATCAAAAATTAATTTTGCTTCTGCGTCATCCATCCATTTACTGCACCAATAATAATAGCTACTTTACCTTCAATTTTCTTATGTTTTCTCCAGTTTTATGGTAATAATATTTAACCTTACAAAGGTCATCAATAGACTAGAGTTATTATTACACTTTTAGGCAGGAAGGTTGTAATATTTGGAAATAAAAGAACCAATCAGTATAAAAACTAATCAATAAGTTCTTTGTAGAATAACTCAATAGAAATCAAGGATAAATAATCGTATAGATATAGGCAAATAATATCATAACGAGCACTGTGCCATAGTTAAGGTTGGTTTTGCCTTTATTCAATGACAGCATAACTGTAAACAAAGAAAGGGCGAGTAATACCATAGATTTTTTGTCAATTCCAAGTACTAATGGGATATCCAGCCAAATACATAAAACGGCTACCGTAGGAATACTTAAACCTATACTCGCAATGGCAGAACCCAAGGAAAGATTGATACTGCTTTGAAATCTATTCTTTGAAGCGGCTCTAATGGCCGAAATACCTTCCGGAAGAAGAATTATAAAAGAAATGACAACTCCTACAAGCGCTTTTGGTAGTCCTGCTCCTGATATGGATAATTCGATAAGTGGAGATATTTTTTTGGATAAATACACCACCGATCCTAAACACGCCAATAACAAACCTAAACTTATTAACGCCTCTTTTTTTGAAACATGGGAGTGAGAATGCTCTTCAGAAGTAGTTAAAAAATAATGACGTTGCCGTACGGTTTGCGCCATAATAAATGAAATGTAAATAACAAGACAGGCAATAGTCACAAAAACCAATTGTGGTTTATTGTAAGAGGGCCCAGAAATACTCGTTGTGACATTTGGTAGAATTAATGTAAAAACTACTATAGCCACTAAAGACACTAGTGCAATGGTCACAGATTTGGTTTGAAATGTTTGTTCCTTATACTTTCGCGCACCTACTATCATGCTAATTCCCAATATGCCATTAAGAATAAGCATCACGGCAGAAAATAGAGTGTCTCTTGCATAAGTAGAAGCACCTTCTCCACCGGCTAGCATTAATGTCACGATTATAGAAGCTTCCAAAATGGTGACAGAAAGAGCAAGAACTATAGTTCCAAAGGGTTCCCCAACCCTATGCGCAACAACCTCTGCATGATGAACCGAGGCCATAACACAAGATATTAATAAAATAATGGCGAACCAGTAAAAAACACCAGCACTTCCAATTAAACCTGTCATTGCAAGAATCAATGTCAGGAATGGAGCAACATAAGTCCAGTTAAAAAGTTTTTTCACATAGTTGTTGTTTCATTTGGACAAATCTTGTTATCCAAACATATTTAATTAATAATTTCTAATTAATTTATTTTAAAGATAATATTTTTTTTGCACTATCAGACGCTATGATTAATCCCGCTCCCATCATTATCACATCCTTTATCACCAATCTACCAGCACCCGATAGATAGGGAAAACCATAGTGTGGTGTTGGAAAGTCACCTCCCAAATTTTGGACATATACTTCTGGTGTGGTGATTAAAAAGGATAGGGTAACAATTGACATTCCAAAGGTCAACAAACCGCCAATAACTCCGATTTTAGCATACCATATTCCTAATAAAGCAAGTAGTCCAATTACAATAATCACTGCGCCTAATCCAAAAGAAAAAATATAGGTGTTGTTTTCCTTATGCCAGTCAATGTTTTTTTGTACAGTTTTACCTTCTGGGTTTTTGTACATGTTATATTCAGGAGCTTCTTTGCTATAAAAGAAACTCATTAAAGGACTATTGGCTACAAATGGCACAATACCGTCCGCTTCATATTGAAATGCTTTTAAACCTCCAATCCAAACCATAACTATAAATATGGAAAACCGTGTGAGGTTGATAAATTGTGATTGGCTTTTTGCTAAAATTGAAATTACTGTTTTCATTAAACCTTTAATTTTTTTGCGTAAGTGTATAAATCAACTAATGTTGAGTAGTCTTAATTATTTAAGCTTTTTCGGTAAGGTATACTAATTGATATGCTTGTCAAGTTTAGCAACCAGTTCTGCCGAATCGGTGTCAGCATAAATACCATAGGCATTTACCAATAACCCTTTAGCATTGTTCTCAATGGATGAAATGACATATAATATGCTTTCGTTATCTACATCCGACATCTCTTGAAAGCGGTACACGCTATCAACCTCAAACTCATTTGGCTTAAGCTTTAAATGGTTTGATGGACATTCTATACAGTCACTATTTATATTAAAATTTAAGATATAGCCTTGCTGAATTAAATCGCTTATCGCTTCTGTTAAGGTAGTATATGCTTTCATAGTATCTATTAATATTCAGTTAATTTCGCTCTAAAGACACACATCAGATAAATGAACGTTTGTAATCTCAACGGGTTCTATAAATTGAACTGGTACAACACATAATCCTGTGTTTAGATTGCAATAATCTGGGTGTTTGATATATCTAGGTTTCATTGTTTATGTGTTCTATTTTTTTAGTAGCATATTACATAATCACAGGCTATATAAATTGCCATTCTTGGTTACAGTTTTTTTTAGCTGGTTGCTACTGCTCAACGCATCCAAAATCTGTTTGGCTATGATGATATTTTTATCCGATAATTCCGCATATTCCTTTACTGTGAGTGATGGATAATGAGTCATCAAATGGTACAACGAATCATCATATATTTTTTTCTTGCTTATAGGCAATAAATTCTTTATTGCCAGTTCGTAATCCTTATAAGGTTTTGACCCATTTACAATTTGGTCGTTCCCGTCTACATCTATAAATATAATGGTAGGAAAAGCACGGATACCTAATTTACGACCAAGTTCCAAATCCTCAAGAAAGTGTTTTTCGGCGCTTCCATTTAGATAATCTTCTTTCAGTTGATTCACGTCCAACTGTGAGTAAAGTGCTGCTTGTTTAACATGTTTCCATTTGGTAATATTCTTCTTTTCAAGAAACAATAGTTCGCGCAATCGTCGTAAAAATACGAGTGCCTTCTGGTCGTTCTGCAGTTGTGCAGCTTTAAAAGCTATAGATGGCGGATAAGAGGAATGTAATGGGTCTTCCAACCATACATCACCATCTATAGGCATTTGTAAATAATAGCTCACCTCGTCCCAATGCTGTGCAACATCTTCTGGTTTACTAATACTACCACTATTATAGCTCCAGTCAGGTAACAATCCACCCATTCGATATTCAAACTTTAGCAAATGTCCATATTCCAGCTTCAACTTTCGTAATTGTGGCTCTATGCCCCAACAGCTTGAACAAATTGGATCTGTATAATAAATCACTCGAATCGGTTTCATTAAAGCTGCAGTGGTTTCTATTTTTTGAGAGTTAGGCGCAACAACAGGAATTTCACAAACACCTGTTTCTGGGTCACAAATCAATGGGTTTTTTGTTTCAGATTTCATAGACTACGTTTTTATGATTTTTAATAATATCTTTTATTGTCCATTTATATAAAATGGCTATTCATCTGGGCAGAACCTTGATTTAAGAATACTCTTTTCTACAATACCTGTAAACAATAGCAGTCCTGCTAGTATGAGTATGAAGTAAAATGGAAATCCTACCAATTCTCCTTTTAACACAACGAGGGTAAGAATAGCCGCAATTAAGTATCTTACATAAACGTCTTGTTTGCTTATCTTTTGGATTCTAAACTTTTTCATGATGTCTAATTTTTAATTGTTAAATTTTCAATAAGTAATAATCTTACTGTTTGGCAAACTGTAGATGAACCACAATGTTCACATCTTTTCCAATGCCTGCTGCCGTTGGGTCGTAATTAATGTTATAATCAAACCTATTTATCGTTGTCTTGGCTTTCAGACCCAACTTTTCACCTTGGTCGCTTTTGGCTATACCACCATAATACACATCAAAAACAACAGCTTTGGTAACATCTTTTATAGTCAAAGTACCATATAGTAAATAATGGTCTGGTTTGCCAGTTGCTAAAATTTGCGAACTTTTAAAAGTCATAGTTGGGTACTTGTCAACTTCAAAAAAATCGACACTCCTTAAATGCTTATCTCTTTGGTCTACATTAGTATTGATACTTGTGGTTTGTACCCTAAAATTAAAGGCAGCACCTGTTAGAGCTTCTCCTGTGGTAGATAAAGTTCCAGTATAGTCCATAAATTTTCCATTTACCAAACTAATTCCAGAGTGTTCAATGTTAAAATTCAAAGACGAGTGGTAAGGATCTATCTTCCATTGGTTCTGTGCAAATGCACCAGCAGTAAATAAGGTCAGTACTGCTAAAATCATTAGTTTTTTCATAATCAAATAAATTTAAAGGGTTAACAATTATTTGATTACAAAATTAAGGGAGTGGCAACAAGTCTTAATTACACTTTTCGGTAGATGGGTTATAGTTTTAGGAAGTAAGCATAGTTTTCATCTCTTCCCTAAACTCACCTGGCGTTTGTCCAGATTTTTTTTTGAATACATTGGAGAAGTAAGAGTTCTCATTATAACCCAGTTCATAGGCTATTTCAGCAACGGTTTTGTCTGTGGAAGTTAATAGATTTTTCGCTTCAACCAATTTTCTGGTTTCAATGATTTCAGATACACTTTGCTGCAGGATATTTTGGCAAATCAAATTGAGATTCCGTGTACTCATAAACAGCTTTTCTGCATAAAAACCAACACTTAAAGGGCGACGAAAATTTTCTTCTAAAATAGATAGAAAATTAGTGAACGTTTCATTTTGATTGGTAGAAACATCTGCACTTTGTTGCCGTTGTTTTTCTGACAGTACAATCGATATTACAGCGTTAAGCAAATGACGGATAATGGAAAAATCTGGATTTGATTGTGTTAATTCGTTATACATCATTTCAGTCAAAACCGGAAGACGTCCCGTAAGCCTTTCAACTGGCCAAAAAATATTCGCCTTGTTATGAAAGGCGGAGTAGAGATGAAAAATAATTTCAGCCGTAAATTCACTGTGGAACCTAATAACCCAAACATCGCACTTACCATCTTTTAAAATAGGTTTTACCCTATGAACCTTACCTTTGCTTACAAAACAAACGTATGGAGCGTCAACAGTGGTGGTCTCAAAATCAATAAAATGCTCTATATACCCATCCATACCAATAAGGATTTCTTCAAAATCATGAGTATGGGGCTCATTCATTGATGAAGCTACTTTTTGTGCATCTTCTATGCCAAATCTAAATATTTTAACTGGCTGGTCCATTAGAGGATTTAATAAAAAACTAATTTACCAATTTTAATCTATTTATTCATTTACAATCCAGGCACAGTCCATCAAACGATTTGTTGAACATAAGGACATTTTTGTTTTGTATTATTTTTTGCCTCTTATTCCGAAAACCAATTTAAGGTCAGATGTTACCAAAGCTGTTGCTTTTGATGGGTATACAATAAAGGTTTTCGAAGAGGATTATGAAAAGGCCTTTTTGGATACCAGAACTTTTAATGAGGTAGCGGTAGTAGTCGGTAATGCTACAAGGGAAGTAATGAATGCCAAAAAAGCCTTGAAAATAAAATGTGAACCTATTGAAAGTACAACGGCTACTCGAGATCACTTTGGTCAAAAATGGCATGAGCACACCCCTGCCGGACTTGAGAACACCACCGGCCATTATGCCCAAATGGAAGCCATGTACTTAAAAAAGCTGAAGTACGCAGATGAGATGGGGACCCGGAGGCAGCTTTTATAAAGGCGAACAAAATAATCGAGGCTACTTATACAGCACCATTCTTGGCTCACAATTGCATGGAGCCTATGGACTTTTTTGCCCATGTAACCGCAAAAAAGGCAGACCTTAATGGTCCGTTACAAAAACCGGAACTAATTGTAATTTAAGATACTTTTTTAGGACGGAACTTTGAAAAAATGCCATTTAATTCTAGGTCTGGTTTAGGCTTTTAAAAATAGTACTTTTTTATGATTAGGAAGGGCAATGTTAATGCAGCAAATTAAAGTAATAGCCAAATCTCAATTAAGTAGGTGCGCCCTATGCTGTTTTTGCTTGACGCTTATCTTCCTGAACTCTACAAAAACAGCACAGGATCCGGCGCAAGTTTAGTTCTGGTAAGGATTTGGGGTTAAAATGGTTCAAATCACCTAAAAAATGGGTTGTATATTCAAGTTGCGGTCAACTAGAGGTTCCATTGGAGATATCGTTGTCGCCCAAAATTAATGGGCATAACCTAGCTCTAAGTAAGTGTAAAAAGTAAAACCCTAAAGCCAGAGCCATGATACCTCACAGGGTAACAGGAAATACACTAAAGGGTTTTCGTGAATTTAGTGATATTCAAGGTATTTATCAATATGAATTAAAATCAATAGCCAACAATGCATTTATTTTTTAGAAACTATGCAGGTTGCCGACATAAATTATACCTATCCGACCAGTTTATGGATTATTCGTTCTCATCCATCAATCTTTCTGGGTTCCTAAGGGTATCAAAGATCCTTAAAATAATAATCTTTCCCTTCTCTTCTTTGTAGATTAGTTTGTAGTGTCTAACCACAATCCTCCTATAATTGGGGTTAATATCGTCCTTTTGGTATTGTTCGGCGTAGGTAACTCCTTTACTTGCTTGGATCAGGTCAGCTTTGACATTCGCTGCAACTTGTGGGGTCTTTAGGTAATCGTATATCTGTTTCAATTGGGTCTTTGCCTTGGCCGTCCACGCGGTCTTAAGTTTTCCCATTACCAGTTTTGCGATTCTTTTTCTAGGTCTTCGACCGATGTAAGTTCGCCTCTTTGAATTTCTGTTTCGGCATCCACGAGTTTCTGATTGTACTGCTTCCTTGTCAAAGGTTTTCCATCAACGGTATAAGCTACAATTTGATCTTCTTCATGGTAGCTTTCCACCAGTGCCTTTATCATTTTGAGAAGCCTGTTGTCTGCTGTATCAATATAGTTCCTGTCTCTTATACACATCTCCGAGCCCACGAGACAGGCAGAAATCTC
>CAJXUG010000060.1:0-10528 GCA_913060785.1 uncultured Flavobacteriaceae bacterium
GAGATTTCTGCCTGTCTCGTGGGCTCGGAGATGTGTATAAGAGACAGGTGTTAGATAGCCCAACAATTAGCGATTATGATTTTGACATGAAACTTAAAGAGCTGCAAGCTCTTGAGGCAGCCCACCCAGAGTTTTATGACCCTACTTCTCCAAGTCTACGAGTTGGGGGAGCTGTTACCAAGAATTTTGAAACCTTGAAGCATAATTTTAGAATGTATTCTTTAGATAATAGTTACTCTAAAGAGGATTTGCAAAATTGGGAAACCCGTATTAAAAAACAAGTAGATGGGCCCGTGAGTTATACCTGTGAGTTAAAGTATGATGGCGCTTCTATAAGTCTTACCTACCTAAACGGAAATCTGCTAAGAGCGGTTACCAGAGGTGATGGGCATCAAGGAGATGATGTGACTACAAATATTAAAACTATAAAATCTGTACCCCTGCAATTAAAGGGTGATTTCCCTGATCATTTTGAGATAAGAGGTGAAATAGTATTGCCCTTCGATGGTTTTAATAAAATGAATCAGGCGAGAGTTGCTGCCGGTGAAGACCCTTTCAGAAATCCAAGAAATACGGCTTCTGGAAGCTTGAAACTTCAAGATAGTGCCCTTGTTGCCAAAAGGCCTTTAGAGTGTTTGTTGTATAGTTTGGTGGGTGATAACTTACCCGTTACCACTCAAATGCAAGGACTAGAAAAAGCCGCAGCATGGGGGTTTAAAGTGCCCAAAATCGCAAAACTAGTTACTAGTATAGACGCTGTTATAGATTTTGTGAATTATTGGGATGAGCATCGCAGTGATTTGCCTTATGAAACAGATGGTGTTGTTATAAAGGTAAATAACCTCCAACAACAAGAGGAGCTTGGCTTTACGGCAAAAGCACCTCGTTGGGCTATGGCTTATAAGTTTAAGGCGCAACAGGTGTCAACTAAGCTAGAGAAAATAACCTATCAAGTAGGGCGAACGGGTGCAATAACTCCCGTTGCAAACCTAACTCCTGTTGCCCTTGCAGGAACTACAGTGAAACGTGCCTCTCTTCATAACGCAGATCAAATAGCGCTGCTAGATATTAGAGAAGGGGATACCGTATATGTAGAAAAGGGAGGGGAGATTATCCCAAAAATTGTAGGTGTAGATCTAGCTTTAAGAAATGAGGCCTCTATTGCAACTATTTATACAGACAAGTGTCCACAGTGTGATACGCTGCTTTCTAGAACTCAAGGTGATGCAAAACATTATTGCCCTAATGAACAGGGTTGCCCGCCTCAAATTATTGGTAGAATACAGCATTTTATTTCCCGTAAAGCAATGGATATTGAAGGCCTTGGTGGAGAAACGGTTGCTTTGCTAGTAAATGCAGGTGTGATACAAACCTATGCAGATTTGTATGACCTTACCATAGAAGATGTGCTACCCCTAGAACGTATGGCTCAAAAAAGTGCAGAGAATTTGGTGGCAGGTGTTGCAAATTCAAAGAAAATCTCTTTTGAGCGGGTGCTATTTGCTATAGGGATACGCTATGTTGGTGAAACCGTTGCCAAAAAATTAGCCAAACATTTTAAATCTATAGATGCTTTAATGGCTGCTAGTTTTCAGGAGCTTGTTGAGGTAGATGAAATAGGTGATAGCATTGCACAGAGTGTCATTGACTTTTTTGTAGTAGATGATGCTGCAGATTTGTTCTCACCTGTAAACACCTCTGGTGAGAGAAATCGTGAACTAATAGCCAGGTTAAAAAGTCATAATCTACAGCTAGCTGTCTCTGCAGAAACATTAGCAGGTCAAACATCTATTTTAAGCGGAAACACCTTTGTTGTTTCAGGTGTTTTTACTAAAATTTCTAGAACAGAGCTTAAAAAAAGTATTGAAGATAACGGAGGTAAAGTATCTGGTAGCATATCAAGTAAAACAACATATGTAGTTGCTGGAGATAATATGGGACCCAGTAAGCAAGCTAAGGCAGAAAGTTTGGGAATACCAATTATAAGCGAAGATCAATTTTTAGAAATGATTTAATAGTGCATACCAATGCAGAAGAAATCTGTATTTTTGAATACTATTTTTAGGAGATATGTTTAAAGCAATAAAGCAACGATATTATCAAAAAGCAATAACTGCAGCACTAGCACAAAGAGATATTTCTAGGTTAAATACAAAGATGGATACCTTGGCTTTTTTGTATGACGGAGATCTTGTAAATGAGCTTTCTCCCTATTATAATATAGCAAGCTCACTTAAGGTATCAGAAACAAAGACACAGTTTTTTTCTTTTGTAACATTTAAAAAAAACACACCGTCTTTATTGCGAAATCAGTTTTCTCAAAAAGATATTTCATTTAAAGGAGCCCTTACCGGAGTGTCCGTGAAAGAATTTGTTAGTTTGGATACAGATGTGTTAATTTATATGTCAAACAAAAAGCACTTACTTTTAGAGAGCGTTGTTGTAAAAAGTAACGCTAAGTTTAAAGTGGGTTTTAAAGGGGTAGATCCTCGTTATTTTGATCTAATTTTAGCGGTAGACCCAGCAAATACCCAGGCAATAAGTACAGAGCTTACAAAATATTTTAAAATTCTAGGAAAAATACAAGCATGAAAGAACTCATAGGTACAGGTGTAGCGTTAATTACCCCATTCACAAAGAAAGGTGCAGTAGATACTACTAGTTTAGCACGTATTGTTAATTTTCAGATAGAAAATGGAATTGATTACCTGGTAGTTTTAGGTACAACTGCAGAGAGCGCAGTGCTCTCTGCAGATGAAAAGCAGTTGGTTATAGATACTATAGTTGGCGCAAATGCAGGAAGATTGCCCTTGGTCTTGGGCATTGGAGGTAATAACACCCAGGGAGTTATAGATGAGTTTAAAGCTACAGATTTGGTAGCTTTTACAGCAATATTGTCTGTATCGCCAATGTATAACAAGCCCACTCAAGAAGGAATCTACAGGCACTTTGCAGCCATAGCGGCTGTAAGTTCTAAGCCTATTATTTTATACAATGTCCCTGGCAGAACAGCCAGTAATATGGAGCCTCAAACAGTGGCTAGATTGGCCCGAGATTTTAAGAATATTATTGCCATAAAAGAAGCAAAAGGGGATATCGTGCAGGCCATGGAGTTAATCAATCAAACCCCAGAAGATTTTTTAGTAATTAGCGGTGATGATATGATAGCACTGCCTATGACCCTGGCGGGGGGCGCTGGTGTAATATCTGTTATAGCAGAGGGGTTTCCTAAAGCTTTTTCTAACATGATACACTTTGCATTGCAACGTGAAGTAGATAAGGCCTTCGCAATTCATTATAAAATTGCTCCAGCAATAGATTATATTTTTGAACAAGGGAACCCCGCAGGGATAAAAGCAGTGTTTGCTGCTCTTAATTTATGTGAGCCTACTCTAAGACTTCCACTAGTGGAGGTTAGTGATGATTTAAATGCCAAAATTAAGGCCTTTGTGCACGGTTTTTAATGCCATTTGTTTTTAGTTGGCTTTTTATAACTTATTTTATTAGTAAAACGAATGCTAGCACAATATATATCAACGATAATAAGTTTTTGTAATCACGTATAATTCACTACTTTTGCCCGATGTTTTTTAAAACTATGAAATACTTTATTTTCTTTTTAATTTCTTGTGCTGTTTTGTGCAGTTCTTGTACGCCTTATCAGGTTGTGCTAAAGGAATCAGATAGTGTTGCCAAATATAAGATGGCAGATTCATTGTACCAAGTTGCTATGGCTACAGGTAAAAAAGCAAAATTTAGAAGTTCTTTAAAATTAATGGAGCAAATTGTACCCCTGTACAGAGGCAAACCTCAGGCAGAAAAACTTTCTTATATTTATGCAAACACATTCTATAATTTAGAGGATTATTTTGTTGCAGGTTATCAGTTCGAGCGTTTTGAATCTACTTATCCAAAAAGTGATAGTGTTGAGGTAGCTGCCTATAAATCTGCAAAGAGCTATTGTGAATTATCACCAAGATATTCTTTGGATCAAAAGGATACAGAAAAAGGTTTAGAGAAATTACAAGCATTTGTAAATAAATACCCAAACTCATCCTACAGGATAGAGGCAAACAATTTGGTGTCAGAGCTTCGTGAAAAGTTAGAGAAAAAAGATATAGAAAACGCACATCAATATTTTAAAATTGGTCAACAGATAGGGAGTTATAAACCAGCTGTTGACGCATATGAAAACTTTATAACAGACCACCCAGGATCTGTATTTAGAGAAGTAGCTTTTTTTGGAAGAGCAGAGGCGTCCTACAACAGAGCTATTACAAGCGTTCCTGCAGTTCAAAAGGAAAGGCTTTTGATTTCAAAAGAATTTTATAGCAAGTATGCAAAGTATTATAAAGCTGGCAATAAAAAAGAAGATGCAGATGCACTTATTGCAGCTATAGATAAAGAATTAGAAAAGTACCAACAACCCACAGAAAACTAAGATTATGGCAGATATTAAAAACAGCGAGGCACCCTTAAGTACAACTACTATTGATAAAAATAAAGTAGATGCGCCAACCAATAACATTTATGAGGCAATCTCTATTATTTCGAAAAGAGCAAATCAAATTAATGGAGACATTAAAAAAGAATTGTTAGAAAAACTAGACGAATTTGCTACTTACAATGATAGTCTTGAAGAGATTTTTGAAAACAAAGAACAAATTGAAGTTTCAAAATTCTATGAAAAATTACCAAAGCCACATTCATTGGCTGTACAGGAATGGTTAGAAGATAAAATCTACCACCGTAATACTGCAGATGAGGATTTAGAACAGTAAAACACATATGAGGGTACTGAGCGGAAAAAAGATTTTACTTGGCGTCACTGCTGGTATTGCTGCTTATAAAGCCGCTTTTTTGGTGCGTTTACTTGTAAAACAAGGTGCTGAGGTTAAAGTTGTAATGACCCCTAAAGCAAAAGAATTTGTAACCCCTTTAACACTTTCTACGCTTTCCAAAAACGAAGTACACTCTAGCTTCACTAATGAAGATAATGATAATGCCCAATGGAATAACCATGTAGAGTTAGCCCTTTGGGCAGATTTATTTATTATAGCTCCAGCCACTGCCAATACACTTTCAAAAATGGCCCATGGTACCAGCGATAATTTGTTGTTGGCTACCTATCTCTCTGCAAAATGTCCTGTTTACTTTGCTCCAGCCATGGATTTGGACATGTACAAACACCCAAGCACCCAACAAACTTTTGATACTCTTACAAGCTTTGGCAATACGATTATACCCGCAGCATCTGGTGAACTAGCTAGTGGTTTGGTAGGTCAAGGAAGAATGGCCGAGCCAGAAACAATTATTTCTTTTATTTCTTCTGAAATTTTAAAAACCCTTCCCCTGCAAGGAAAAAAAGTATTAGTTACCGCAGGGCCTACTCATGAGCTGATTGATCCTGTTCGGTTTATAGGAAATCATTCTTCTGGTAAAATGGGGATTGCTATTGCTGAGCATGCAAGTAGTTTGGGCGCACTTGTAACACTTGTGCTAGGGCCTTCTAGTGTACCAGTTTCAGATACAAACATACATGTTATACATGTTACAACAGCACAACAAATGTACGATGCTGTTCATCAATATTATGAAACAACCAATATTGCAATATGCAGTGCAGCTGTTGCAGATTTTAAGCCTGTAAGTGTTTTAGATCAAAAAATTAAAAAGAAATCTGGAGAAGGGTTGTCTTTTGATCTTGAGCCAACAAAAGATATATTGGCTAGTTTGGGTTTGCAAAAGAAACATCAATTTTTAGTTGGTTTTGCATTAGAAACTCAAAATGAATTAGAAAATTCAAAAAAGAAACTTGAAAAAAAGAATTTAGACTTAATTGTGTTAAATTCGCTAAGAGACAAAGGAGCAGGATTTAAGGGAGATACTAATAAAGTTACCTTTATTGACAAAGACAATAAAGTGACTCCCTTTGATGTTAAATCTAAGAGGGATGTTGCAAGAGATATTTTAGAACATATTATTACAAAGATAGATGCGTAATTTTTTATTTTTCATAGCCTTGGTTGTTTTTAGTGCAACTAGTGTTGGGCAAGAGCTAAGTGCAACTGTGTATATAGATGCAGAGCAAACAGGTCAACAAAATAACCAAATATTTAAAACACTCGAGCAACAGCTCACCGAGTTTTTGAATAACCGTAACTGGACAGATGAGAGTTATCTTAATCAAGAAAGAATAGATTGTAATTTCACTCTTATAATCTCTAATTTTGATGGGACTTCATTTAGCGGTTCTTTGCAGGTACAGTCTTCTAGACCTGTATTTAACTCCTCATACAACGCTCCAATGTATAACTACAATGATAGGCAAGTATCTTTTGAATATAAAGAGTTTGAGCCTTTGGTGTTTAATATAAATCAATTAGAGTCTAATTTAGTTGCGCTTGTTTCTTATCATGCCTACACAGTAATTGGTTTGGATGCAGCCTCTTTCGAACAAAATGGCGGTGACACCTATTTTGAAATAGCAAAACAAATAGTAAATACAGCTTCATCTAGTAGCTACGCTGGTTGGAAATCTTCAGATGGTACACAGTCTAGGTATAGATATAATGATGCGATGGTTTCTAATGTATATAGAGAGTTTCAAACCGCTATGTATGACTACCATCGAGGTGGTTTAGATACCATGGAATCAAACCAAAAACAAGCCAAGGAAAATATTATAGAAGCAATTACTGTACTTAAGAGTATCAATGACCGTAGACCTAACTCTTTTGTTTTGCGTACTTTTTTTGATGCAAAGGTAGATGAGATTAAATCTATATTTAGCAGCGGTCCTCAAGTAAACACAGTTACTTTAAAAGAATCTCTCAACAGGATGGCGCCTACCAGAAGAACTGCCTGGGGAGAGATTAACTAGGTTGCTTTTTAACGATAAATACTAAAAGTAATTTACAGGTATGATACTAAGTCTTTCGATAAAAAATTATGCTTTAATTGAAGACATACAAGTACCCCTTACCAATGGTTTGACAATTATTACCGGTGAAACTGGTGCTGGTAAATCAATATTACTTGGAGCATTAGGGCTATTGCTTGGTAAAAGAGCAGACCTGGGTAGTGTTAAAGATGCAACTCAAAAATGTATAATAGAAGGAGAATTTTCTTTAAAAGGATACGGCCTACAAACTCTTTTTAAAGAACATGATCTTGACTATGATATTCATACCATCATACGCAGAGAGATCTTGCCTAGCGGTAAATCTAGAGCCTTTGTTAATGATACTCCAGTTGGGCTATCTCAATTACAAGCCTTGGGAGGATATCTTGTTGATATTCATAGCCAGCAAGAAACCAATAGTTTTGCCACAGAAAATTTCCAGCTAGAAGTTTTAGATGCTTTAGCAGGTAATGGTGCAATACTTCAAGGCTACCAAAATAGCTTAGTGGAGTTTGCTAGCGTTTCAAAACGGTTAAAAGAACAACTTTCACAAAAAGAAGCTGCCCTAAAAGAGCTTGATTACCATACGTTTTTACAACAGGAACTCATGGAAGCCTCATTACATACCATAGACCAACAAGTATTAGAGACTAACTACAACACCCTAAATAATGCCGAAGAAATACAAGTGTCTTTTGCTGAGATAGAACAGCTTTTTTCTCAAGAAAACACAGGCATTATTGATAGTGTCAAACAAGCTAGAAGCCTTTTAAATAACATCTCAAAATATGCACCTTCTTACCAAGAACTTTATGATAGATTACATAGTGTAACCTTAGAGCTTGAAGATGTTATTTCAAGTGTCCAAGATGCATCTGAAGATTTACAGGTAGACCCTACAGAATTATTTAGGATCAATGAGGTGTTGCAAACACTCTATAGGCTGCAACATAAGCATAGTGTGTCAAGTGTTAAGCAGCTAATGAATATAGAATCAAATCTAAGCTCAAAAATCCATACCACACTGCATCTAGACACCACCATAGAAACGCTAGAAAAAGAAAAACAAAAGCTAACACAGGCGCTTTTAAAGCTTGCTAAAGACCTTCATGACAACAGGGTGGAGGCATTACCGATGTTGCAACAAAAACTAGAAGCGTACTTATCATTACTGGGCCTTCCAAACGCCAAGTTTAAGGTAGAATTTTCTACCTCACCTACATTTAAAAAATCTGGGACAGATAGCCTTGCTGTTTACTTTACCGCAAATAAAGGAGGGAATTTTGGACTCTTAAAAAAGGTAGCCTCTGGTGGTGAAATGAGTAGAATTATGTTGTCTGTAAAGGCCTTACTATCTCAATACAAAAAATTACCCACCATTGTTTTTGATGAAATTGACACCGGTGTCTCTGGAGAGATAGCCCTAAAAATGGCTTACATTATGGGTGAAATGAGTACGCATATGCAAATTCTCAGTATCACACACCTGCCACAAATAGCCGCCAAGGGCGAACAACATATTAAAGTCTATAAAGAAGATCGTCAAAACACAACAGTAACTCATCTAAAGCAACTCTCCCAAGAAGAACGTATTGTAGAAATTGCTCAGATGATAGGTGGTAAAAACATTACTGACACTACCTTAGCTAATGCAAAAGAATTACTCAATTAAAAAAGGATACTGTATATTTACAGCTTAAAATAACAAACAAAAACAACCATTAAAAGTATTAAAGATGTCTTATAACTTACTAAAAGGAAAAAGAGGAATTATTTTTGGAGCTCTTGATGAAAATTCAATTGCTTGGAAAACAGCAGAAAGAGTTCATCAAGAGGGCGGGACCTTTGTTTTAACAAATGCGCCTATCGCAATGCGTATGGGGCAGATTAAAACACTAGCAGAAAAAACCGGTTCTGAAATTATTCCAGCAGATGCAACATCTATGGAAGATCTTGAGAATTTAGTGTTAAAGTCTATGGAAATCTTAGGTGGTAAAATAGATTTTGTACTTCACTCTATAGGGATGTCTGTAAATGTTCGTAAGGGTAAGCCTTATACAAGTCAAAATTATGATTGGACACATAAAGGATGGGATGTATCTGCGGTTTCTTTTCATAAAACAATGAGCGTGCTGTACAACCACAATGCAATGAATGAATGGGGAAGTATTGTAGCACTAACCTATATGGCTGCACAACGAGTTTTTCCAGATTATAATGATATGGCAGATAACAAAGCTTACTTAGAGTCTATAGCTCGGAGTTTTGGTTATTTCTTTGGAAGAGATAAAAAAGTACGTGTGAACACAATTTCTCAATCTCCAACGCCAACTACTGCTGGTCAAGGAGTAAAAGGATTTGATGGCTTTATTGCTTATGCAGAGAAAATGAGCCCTCTAGGAAATGCTACTGCAGAAGATTGTGCTAATTATACTATTGCAATGTTTAGTGATTTAACCAAGCGTGTTACCCTGCAAAATTTATTCAATGATGGCGGTTTCTCTAACATGGGTGTAAGTGACCAGGTCATGGATACCTTTACAAAAGAGTAGATCAATCAATACTATTTCTTAAACCACCTTGACGAAAGTTGAGGTGGTTTTTTTGATTAACTTTACAAAATGATTCAGTTTTCATTTATCATTCCAGTATATAATAGACCTCATGAAATTAAAGAGTTGCTGGAGAGTTTCAAGGCGCTAACTACTGGCGATGCCTTTGAAATTGTTATCATTGAGGACGGATCTACCCTTTGTTGCTCTGATATAGTAGCGGGCCATCAAGATGCCCTAGATATCTCCTATTACCAAAAACATAACACAGGTCCGGGAGATTCTAGAAACTTCGGTATGGGTCTTGCCAAAGGAAATTACTTTATTATTTTAGATAGTGATGTGTTATTGCCCCCAGATTATTTGGAACAAGTGAGCACATTTTTAAAACATAGCTATGTGGATTGTTTTGGTGGTGCAGACGCTGCGCATGATAGCTTCACTAATTTACAAAAGGCCATTAATTACACCATGACTTCTTTTTTAACAACTGGAGGTATTCGTGGCAGTAAAAAAGCAGTACAACACTTTGAACCAAGAAGTTTTAATATGGGGCTGTCTAAAAAAGCTTTTGAGGCCACACAGGGCTTTGCGAAAATTCATCCTGGAGAAGATCCAGATTTATCTCACCGCATTACAAAAGCAGGGTTTAAAACTGCTTTTGTGCCAGATATAGCGGTATTTCATAAACGCAGAGTGTCCTGGAGTAGTTTTATGCTGCAGGTTAATAAGTTTGGGCTTGTGCGCCCAATATTAAATAAATGGCATCCTCAAGGGGCAAAAATCACCTTTTGGCTTCCAACACTTTTTGCATTGTTAACCCTTGCCAGTATGTTACTTGGTATTATTTATGGATGGCTATTTTTATTGCCTCTGGCCAGTTATACGGCTGTTATCTTTGCAGATGCAACCCTAAAAACAAAAAGTATAGCTGTTGGTTTTATGGCTATTTTAGCCATGTTTATTCAGTTTTTTGGCTACGGCTATGGTTTTTTAAAAGCAATTATTTACATACACTGGCTTCTGTCTCTTATACACATCTCCGAGCCCACGAGACAGGCAGAAATCTCGT
>CAJXUG010000061.1:0-10466 GCA_913060785.1 uncultured Flavobacteriaceae bacterium
GAGATTTCTGCCTGTCTCGTGGGCTCGGAGATGTGTATAAGAGACAGATACAAAACAGTCCTAAAAACAAAGAAATTTGATCAAAATTGGGACGGAATCTTGTTTTTTAGCCCAAGTGGGGTAGCGAGCTATATTTTAGAAAATAAACACCTAGAAAACACCTATGCTTTTTGCATTGGACAAACAACAGCGGCAAGTGCAAAAAAACATTTTAAGAGTGTTGTTGTTGCACCTACAAATACCATTGAAAGCGTGCTGGAAAAAACCATAGAAGCCTTATAAAATTATAGTATGATTAAAAATGATTTATTCTTAAGAGCCTTAAAAGGAGAAACAGTAGATAGACCTCCTGTTTGGATGATGAGACAAGCTGGCCGTTATTTGCCAGAATTTATGGAAATCAAAGCAAAGTATGATTTCTTTACGCGATGCCAAACCCCGGAGCTCGCCAGTGAAATCACTATGCAACCTATTCGAAGATATGGTATGGACGCCGCTATATTATTTAGCGACATACTGGTGATCCCTCAGGCAATGAATATCGCCGTTGAGATGAGACCAGATATTGGACCTTGGCTTCCAAACCCGATACGATCTCAAAAAGATCTTGATAGGGTTATTGTTCCAGATATTCATCAAAGCCTAGGGTATGTGATGGAGGCTATTAAAATGACCAAAGAAAAACTCAATGATGATATTCCACTAATTGGTTTTGCAGGGAGTCCCTGGACTATTTTATGCTACTGTGTGCAAGGACAAGGAAGCAAAAATTTTGACAAGGCAAAACAGTTTTGCTTTACCCAGCCACTTGCTGCCCATGAGCTGCTTCAAAAAATTACTGATACCACCATTGCCTATCTAAAAGAAAAGGTAGCTGCTGGTGTGGATGCAGTTCAAGTTTTTGATAGCTGGGGTGGTATGTTATCTCCCGTTGATTATGGGGAATTTTCTTGGCAATATATCCAACAAATTATTGACGCTTTAAAAGACCACGCTCCTGTGATTGCGTTTGGAAAAGGGTGTTGGTTTGCCTTAGATACAATGGCGAAAAGTGGTGCAAGCGCTTTGGGTATAGACTGGACATGCTCTGCGAAAAACGCAAGATATTTAACTGGCGGAAATATTACCCTGCAAGGTAACTTTGATCCAACAAGGCTTTTTAGCCCTCCTAAGGAGATAAAAAAACAAGTAAAACAAATGATTGACGCCTTTGGAAAAGACAGATATATTGTAAATCTAGGACATGGTATTTTACCTAATATTCCTATAGAAAACGCTGCTGCATTTATTGAGGCGGTAAAAGAATATAAAGCAACCTAATGAATCTATGGGCGCGCATAAAGCAATTACATCTTGGGCAGCTAATAAAGCTATCCCTTCTGTTTTTGTCACGCCCACTTTATATTATCCCAACCATTAGTGCAACAAAAAAAACACTGCTTATTTGTGATACGCTTTATAAACACACCCATCACAAAAGCAATAAAGCCAATGCATTTAGGCACGCGCTTTGGAATGTGCTAATTTGTAGAAAAGTGATGAAATATGCCAAAAACAAGCAAGAAAGTGTGTTTTGGGCCCAAAAAGTAGGTGATTTGTATGAAAAAGTGACTCAAAATGAAATTTTAGACCAAGAAATGGATTTGCACAATAATACCACTGGCAGGATCTTCTTTTTGAACCATTTAGAGAAAAAAGAAGCTAAAATCATTGATTTATTGCAAAAAATGAGTCAAAAAGCACAAAAAACAAAGAAAATTGAGCAAATGCGTCAGCACAAAAATGAGTTGGTATATTTGACAGAGTAAAACAGTAACCCATGGTACAAAATATCTTTAAAGGCATAAAAGCATACGCAAGTGCATTGGGGCTTATTAGCACCTTGGGTTTGTGGAAATACTTTGCTGTCCCTGTTTTAATTAGCTTTATTACAGCAGTCCTAATAGGGCTATCTGCCTGGAGCTGGAGTGACAATATTGCCAACACCATAGACCTTTTATGGATGTGGGAATGGGGAGCTGATTGGTTCCATGGCTTTGCAGAAATTCTCGGGGGGATACTCATTATTGTTTTGGGTTTAATTGTCTACAAACACATTGTAATGGCCTTAAGCGCTCCTTTTATGAGCCCTGTCTCTACAGCAATAGAGCGTCACTTTTTGGGAGAAAAGCACATCCATAGAAACACCAGCAACACCTCTCAATTGTGGCGCGGTATACGCATCAATGTTAGGAATTTAACCCTGGAGATTTTCATCACAATACCACTACTTATTTTAAGTCTGGTTCCGGTATTAAATATTATTACAACGGTGCTTCTGTTTTTGGTGCAGGCATACTATGCGGGCTTTGGTAATATGGATTACACACTAGAGCGCCATTATGGATATAAAGAAAGTGTTGGATTTGTAAAAAGGCACAAAGGAGTTGCTATTGGCAATGGTATTATATTTACAATTATGCTGTTTATTCCTGTTATTGGTGTGTTAATGGTATTGCCTCTTTCGGTAACGGCTGCAACCTCACAAACTATAAGATTTATTCAAGATAAAAAATGAAAGAACAATTTGTAGCTTATATCAAAGATCTTCAAAACACCATTACCTCTAAAATAGAGGCTATTGATGGAGGAGCTGCTTTTAAACAAGATCTTTGGGAGCGGCCCCAGGGCGGCGGCGGGCGCACTAGAGTTATTGAAAACGGAAACGTCTTTGAAAAAGGCGGTGTAAACACCAGTGAGGTCTTTGGCGAATTGCCAGAAAGCATGCAAGCTTATTTTGGTGTAAAAGAAGCTAATTTTTTTGCCTGTGGGCTTAGTTTGGTATTGCATCCTTTAAACCCAATGGTGCCTACGGTGCATGCTAACTGGCGCTATTTTGAGATGTATAACAAGCAAGGTGTTTTAATTGATCAATGGTTTGGAGGAGGGCAAGACCTTACCCCATATTATTTGTTTGAGAAGGATGCCAAGCATTTTCATCAAACCTGTAAAGCGGCATGTGATATTCATGATCCTTTATTTTATCCAAAATACAAAGCGCGCTGTGATGCCTATTTTTACAATCCTCACAGAGAAGAAGGCCGAGGAGTCGGGGGCTTATTTTTTGATTATTGTAAAAAATCTCCAAAAATGCAAATCAAAGACTGGTACAATTTTGTAACCCAAATTGGAGACAGCTTCCTTGACGCCTATACTCCTATTGTTGAAAAAAGAAAAGGATTGCCATACACCCCCGAGCAAAAAGATTGGCAAGAAATACGCCGTGGCAGATACGTTGAGTTTAATTTGGTGCACGATAAAGGCACCCTCTTTGGTCTAAAAACCAATGGCCGCATTGAGAGTATTTTAATGAGCCTACCTCCTTCAGTGCAGTGGCGTTATGACCATCAACCAGAACCTGGTAGTGAGGAAGAAAAATTAATTACTGTGCTTAAAAACCCTGTTAACTGGGCCTAATACTAACCTGGCATTAGATCATGATTCTACTGCCGCAAGACGCAAAAAAATGATACTAAGAAGAAACAGAAGACTTAGAACAACACAGGCCATCAGGAGCCTTGTGAGAGAAACAAGTATTGCGCCAACAGATTTTATTGTTCCTGTATTTGTGATTGAGGGCCTAGGTATAAAACAAGAAATACCCTCTATGCCAAACTACTATAGGTACTCTTTAGACCTCATGCAAAAAGAAATACTTGAGCTATGGTCTATGGGTCTAAAAAGCGTCTTGTTATTTGTAAAAGTTGCAGAGCATTTAAAAGACAACAAAGGTACAGAGGCTATAAATCCACAAGGGTTAATGCAGCGAGCTATCAAAGCCATAAAAGACGTATGCCCAGAGATGCTTGTTATGACAGATGTGGCATTAGATCCGTACTCAAAATATGGTCATGACGGTATTGTAGCCCATGGGATTATACAAAATGACGCTACAAATAATGTTTTGGCAGAAATGGCCTTAAGTCATGCAGCGTCAGGAGCAGATATTGTTGCTCCTAGTGACATGATGGATGGACGTATTTTTGGTATCCGCTCTTTGCTCGAGCAAGAAGGCTTTCACAACACAAGTATTATGAGCTATAGCGCCAAATATGCAAGCGCTTTTTACGGTCCTTTTAGAGACGCCCTGCAAAGCGCACCTGTTGATCTTAAAGATATCCCTAAAGACAAACAAACCTACCAAATGGACCCTGCAAACAGGAAAGAGGCTATAAAAGAAACCCTTATGGATATTGAGGAAGGCGCAGACATAGTAATGGTAAAGCCTGGCTTGTGCTATCTAGACATTGTAAGAGACGTGAGAGATGCCGTTGATGTGCCTGTGGCTGTATATCAAGTAAGTGGAGAATACGCTATGTTAAAAGCCGCAGCAGAAAAGGGATGGCTAGATCATGATGCGGTAATGATGGAGCAGCTTTTAAGCATCAAAAGGGCAGGAGCTCACATGATTGCTAGTTATTTCGCTAAAGATGCTGTAAGACTTCTTTAATGCCCTGTTATTTTATTATTTAAAAATAATAGTGTAATTTTAATGTCTACTCCCCGCTCACATCATCATGATAAAACGTATAAAACTAGAGCACATCCTATTTCTGGATATTGAAACTGTTCCTCAATTTGCTGATTACGACTCACTAGACAACCCCACAAAACTACTTTGGGAGGCAAAAACTAAATACCAAAGAAAAGAAACCTTCACGCCCAAAGAGTTCTACGACAGAGCGGGAATTTGGGCAGAATTTGGTAAAATAATTTGTATTTCTGTGGGGTACTTTAAACAAAAAGAAGACCCTAGAAATTTTAGAGTTACCAGTTTCTATGGAGAAGAGGCTGATATTTTAAAAGACTTTAAAACCTTACTAGAAACACATTTTAACAAATCAAACCACCTGTTGTGCGCCCATAACGGAAAAGAGTTTGACTTCCCATATATTGCCCGGCGCATGGTTATTCTGGGGATAGACTTGCCTGAAAAACTCAATTTATTTGGCAAAAAACCTTGGGAGGTGCCGCATCTAGACACCCTAGAATTATGGAAGTTTGGAGACTATAAAACCTTTACATCTCTAAGTCTTATGGCGCATGTGTTAGGAATCCAGTCTCCAAAAGATGACATCTCAGGGGAGCAGGTGCGGGATGTGTTTTACAAGGAAAAAGACATTGCCAGAATTGTTGCCTACTGTGAAAAAGACACTGTTACGGTGGCTCAAATTATCTTAAAGCTAAGAAACCAGAACTTGTTAAACGCCTCTGAGGTTTTATCTGTCTAGGTACAATTTGTTTGCCACTGAAAATAAAAATTGTGTGTTGTCTCAATCTGTGATTTAACTATCTTTGAGTAATGGCTACAAAAAAAATACTTGACGTCTTAGGGTTAAACATTTCTTTTGGGGAAAACAAAAAAGAAGCCTCCGTTGTTCACGATATAGATTTCTCACTGTATGAAAATGAGATTTTAGCTATTGTAGGAGAATCTGGAAGCGGGAAATCTGTTACATCAAAGGCTATAATGGGTTTGCTGCAAGACAAAAATACCCACATTAAAGGCCGTATAAATTTCGAGGAAACCTCCTTACTATCTCTAAGCTCCAAAGAGTTTGCTAAGCTTCGAGGCAATGATATTGCCATGATTTTTCAAGAGCCAATGAGCGCTTTAAACCCCTCATTAACCTGTGGTTTTCAAGTTGCTGAAATATTATTACATCACAAAAAAGCGAGTGCTTCTGAGGTGAAAAAAGAAGTGCTACAGCTATTTGAAAAAGTAAAACTTCCAAGGCCCCAAGATATGTACACTAGCTATCCACACCAAATAAGTGGAGGACAGATGCAGCGCGTGGTTATTGCAATGGCTATTGCGTGCAAGCCGAAGCTATTAATTGCAGATGAGCCAACAACAGCTCTTGATGTTACCGTACAGAAAGAAATTTTACAACTTCTCAAAGATTTGCAAAAACAAACCGGCATGAGTATGTTGTTTATATCTCATGATTTAGCCCTGGTTTGTGAGCTTGCAGACAGAGTCCTTGTAATGTATAAAGGAGATATTGTTGAGAAGGGTACTGTAAAAGAAATATTTGAAGCGCCAAAAAAGTCTTATACCAAAGCGCTGCTTGGCTCAAGACCAAAACTTGATGTGCGTTACAAGATCCTGCCTACCATTGCCTCAATTAAGGATAATAGCTTTATCCCGCAAAGTATAACTTCTCAACAACGGGCAAAAAAACATCAAAAAATATACACCAAAACTCCTTTGCTGCGAGTAGAAAATGTAGCTAAATCTTATTTTTCTAGGGTTGGTGTTTTTGGTCAAAAACAAGAAATTAAAGCCGTAAACGGGATTAGTTTTGATGTCTTTGAGGGAGAAACACTTGGTCTTGTGGGCGAATCTGGTTGTGGAAAATCAACCCTAGGAAAAGTGATACTACAACTTGAAAAAGCCACAAAAGGATCTATTTTCTATAAAGGAAAAGAAATCACCTCCTTAAAAAGCAAAGACCTAAGATCCTTGCGCAAAGATATTCAGCTTATCTTCCAAGATCCATATTCTTCTTTACACCCACGTAAAATTATTGGACAGGCCATCATAGAGCCCATGGAAGTTCATGGCATAGGGAGCTCCAAGAAACAGCGCAAAGAAAAAGCCATGGAGCTACTCTCTCGTGTTGGGTTAGAGGCGAGTTATTTTCATAGATACCCACACCAGCTCTCTGGAGGGCAGCGCCAACGTGTAGGGATTGCAAGAACCATTGCCATGGAGCCAAAATTGGTTATTTGTGATGAGAGTGTTTCTGCCCTAGACATATCGGTGCAGGCACAAGTGCTTAATCTATTGAATGAACTTAAAGAAGATTTCGGGTTTACCTACATCTTTATTTCTCATGATTTGGCGGTTGTTAAATATATGGCAGATCAGTTATTGGTGATGAATAAGGGTGCCATAGAAGAGATAGGAGATGCAGATGAAATTTATGCAAACCCCGTTAAACAATACACCAAAAAACTCATTGATTCTATTCCAAAAGGAATTTAAAAAAAGAGGGTTAAAACTTCATTTGGGGAATATCGCCTTCTATGATAAGATCTCCCAAAGTGGCCTTCTGAATTTCTGAAACAGATACACCAGGGGCTCTTTCTAGAAGTTTAAACTTTCCGTCTATAATTTCTAAAACAGCAAGATTACTTACAATTTTTTTAACGCAATTTACACCCGTTAGAGGGAGGCTACATTGTTTTAATAGTTTTGACTGCCCTGCTCTATTGGTGTGCATCATGGCAACAATAATGTTTTGGGCACTGGCAACCAAATCCATGGCGCCGCCCATGCCTTTTACCATTTTTCCTGGAATTTTCCAGTTGGCAATATCTCCGTTTTGAGACACTTCCATAGCCCCTAAAATAGTTAAATCTACATGTTGCCCACGAATCATTGAAAAACTAGTTGCGCTATCAAAATAAGACGCTCCCTTAAGTGCTGTGATAGTCTGTTTTCCTGCGTTTATAAGATCTGCATCTTCTTCTCCCTCAAAAGGAAAAGGACCCATGCCAAGTATGCCGTTCTCGCTTTGAAACTCTACCTGTATATCATCGCGTACAAAATTTGCTACCAAAGTAGGTATGCCAATACCAAGGTTTACATAATAGCCCTCCTTAACCTCTTGGGCGATGCGTTGTGCTATTTGATTTTTATCTAACATAATTCTTTATTTAATGTATGGACCTTTGATTTGCTTTGCATTATCGATTATTATCGTTGTCTTACGGTTCGCTGCTCTATGCGCTTTTGATAGTGCTCTCCTTGAAAAATACGTTGTACAAAAATACCTGGGATATGAATTTGATTTGGATCCAACTCTCCTGCTGGAACTAACTGCTCAACCTCAGCTACCGTGATTTTGGCGGCTCCACACATGTTGGGGTTAAAATTTCTTGCGGTTCCTTTAAAAATTAAATTTCCTGCAGTGTCTCCTTTCCATGCTTTTACAAAAGAGAATTGCGCCTTAAATGCGTGTTCAAGCAGGTGCATTTTTCCGTTAAAGTCTCTAGATTCTTTTCCTTCACCTACCTCGGTGCCGTATCCCGCTGGGGTATAAAAAGCCGGGACGCCACTTTGTGCAGCCAAACAGCGCTGGGCAAGTGTTCCTTGGGGTATGAGCTCTACCTCTAGCTCACCGCTGAGCATTTGGCGCTCAAATTCTGCGTTCTCTCCTACGTAAGAGGAAATCATTTTCTTGATTTGCCGCTTTTGAAGCAATAAACCCAAACCAAAATCATCCACCCCTGCGTTGTTAGAAATACAGGTTACTTTTTTAACATCAAGGCGAACCAATTCTGCAATTGCATTTTCTGGAATACCACATAAACCAAAACCTCCTAACATAAAAGTCATTCCATCCTCAACGCCATTACATGCCTGTTGAACATTTGCCACTGTTTTATTAATCATGTGTCTTTAATTTTTCATAAAAATACAAAAGCCAAAGTACATTACACATACTTTGGCTTTTGTTTGATAGTTTTGAGAACTCAAAAATCAAATTCATCAGGCACTTGGTCTATATCTTTAGGGACCGTTTGTGCTTTCCATTTCTCACAATCTACCTCAATTGTTAGATCTGGCGGGACTGTAAACTCTTCTTTTGATATTGCTAAACGCTCATCATTGTAACAATCTTTCATATACAAGGCCCAAACAGGCAGTGCCATTGTTGCTCCTTGCCCATACATTGTTGACTCGAAATGAACAGAGCGATCCTCACCCCCAACCCAAACTCCTGTAACAAGATTTGGAACCATGCCCATAAACCAACCATCACTATTGTTTTGTGTGGTTCCTGTTTTACCAGCTATTGGGTTTTTAAACTCATAAGGATATCCCGTTACGGTAGATTTATAAGCCCTATTTGCTCCTGTTTTATGGCGCAGTCTAGATCCAGAGCCAGACTCCGTAACACCCTGCAATAAATTAATGGTTACATAGGCTGTTTCGCTGCTAATAACATCTTTAGTTTGCGGGGTGTGCTGGTATAGAACCGTTCCGTTTTTATCTTCAATTCTGGTAATAAGTGACGGCTTTACATATACCCCTTGATTGGCAAAAGTGCTGTAAGCTCCTACCATTTCGTATAAAGACACATCTGGTGTTCCTAAGGCTAGAGAAGGCACAGGCAACATGTTTTTTGTGTCTATTCCCATTTTCTCAACCAATGTGATTACTGGCTCTGGACCTACGCGGTCTATTAGTCTGGCAGTAACTGTATTTACAGAGTTGGCCAAGGCATTTGTTAGCGATAGCATTCCGCCATATTTATCACTAGAATTTTTTGGACACCAATCATTCATGTTTCCTCTAGTACCGGCAGGAATACAGTACGGTGTATTAGGCAATGTATCACAAGGAGACATGTGCATTTGATCTATGGCAGTGGCATAAACAAAGGGCTTAAAAGTGGAGCCAATTTGTCTTTTACCTGTTGATACCATGTCATACTTAAAGTGTTTGTAGTCTATCCCTCCAACATAAGCCTTTACTTCTCCTGTTTGAGGATTCATAGACATCATAGCGCCCTGCAAATAGTTTTTGTAATATCTAATTGAGTCTCTAGGGGTCATTACAGTATCTATATCTCCTTTCCAAGAGAAAATGCGCATCTTTCGCTTTTTGTCAAAGCTTTTTAAAATTTCTTCTTTGCTTTTGCCTTCGGCGGTCATGGCTCTATAGCGTTCGCTTCTGCGTATTGAATTTTTTATTATTCTATCAATTTCCTCTGGCTCTACATCTCTAAAAGGAGCTGTCTTGTTGTATTTATTTTGTTTGGTAAATTCATTTTGTAGGTTAGACATATGGCTAGTCATTGCCTTTTCTGCATAGCTTTGCATACCAGCATCAATAGTGGTATATACCTTTAATCCATCTCTATAGATGTTAAAATTAGTGCCGTCGCTTTTTGGATTGTTTTTAGTCCAGTCTCCCATAAAAGCACGAGCATACTCTCTAAAATAAGTTGCTAATCCTTCTACATGGCCTTGCGGTGTGTATTTAAACTCTAGTGGCGTTGCCTGCAGGCTGTCTTTAAGCTCTTTTGAAATAAAATCATACTTCTGCATTTGAGACAAAACAACATTCCTTCGGTTTTTAACTCCCTCTGGATTTCTTAAAGGATTATATAAAGAGGAGTTTTTAAACATCCCAACCAACATCGCAGATTCGCTGATGTTTAACTGGCTTGGTGGTTTGTCAAAATAAATATTACTCGCAGATTCTATTCCAATAGCCTGGTTTAAAAAATCATACTCATTAAAATACATTGTAAGTATTTCATTTTTGGTGTAACGCCTCTCTAGACGGGTGGCGATAATCCACTCTTTAACTTTTTGTATCCCTCGTTGAAATTTATTTCTTGAGGCTTGGTCTGTAAATAATCTGTCTCTTATACACATCTCCGAGCCCACGAGACAGGCAGAAATCT
>CAJXUG010000062.1:0-10270 GCA_913060785.1 uncultured Flavobacteriaceae bacterium
GCGCAGAGGGCTGGCAACTTAGCAATCCGCCAATTTTGTCAATGGCGGCCATACGGGCCAGTTTAGATACTTTTAAACAGGCAGGTTTTGAAAATTTAAGAGCAAAAAGCGAGACATTAACTGGGTATCTTGAATTCTTACTAGATGAATTAGATAATGATGATATTAACATTATCACCCCAAGAAATAAAGATGAGCGAGGTTGCCAACTGAGCATACAGGTTAAAAACGCAGACAAAGCGCTGCATACAAAACTAACACAAGCTGGTGTTATTAGTGATTGGAGGGAGCCCAATGTTATTCGAGTTGCCCCAGCACCTTTATACAACAGCTATGAAGATGTATTTGAATTTGTAACACGATTAAAAAGTATTTTATAACATGGAAAACAGTAATCAAAAATTACTAATTATTGGAGCAGGACTATGCGGTAGCCTAATGGCGCTGCGTATGGCACAAAGAGGATATCAAGTGCAACTGGTAGAAAAACGCCCAGATCTTCGTGATGTTACTCAAGATGCTGGACGTTCCATCAACTTATCTCTTAGTGATCGTGGCCTAAAAGCATTGCGTCTTGCAGGTGTTGAAGAGCAGGCCCTAGAATTATGCATCCCAATGTATGGCCGCATGATTCATGATCAAAAAGGCAACACCTTTATGAGTAATTACAGCGGAAGAGATGGAGAATATATAAATTCTATTTCACGCCCAGGATTAAACATGCTGTTATTAGATAAGGCAGAAGAGATGCCAAATGTTGAACTAATTTTCAACAAGGGATGTACCGCTATAGACCTTGAAAAAGGGACTGCTACTTTTACAGATTACAACACCAAACAAGAAAGCACCTTTGAGGGAGATCTAGTTTTAGCCACAGACGGCGCAGGCTCTGTAGTGCGAAAGGCTATGTTTGAAAAACGAGAACTCTTGTTTAGTTTCTCTCAACAATGGCTCACTCATGGGTATAAAGAAATCACCATACCAGCTACCAAAGATGGCGGCTATAGAACCGAGAAAGGAGCACTGCATATTTGGCCTCGTGGAGAAGATATGCTCATTGCCCTTCCTAATTTAGATGGTAGTTTCACCGTAACGCTGTTTGCACCCTATGCAAATACAAAATATTGTTTTGACAATTTAACAACTCCAGAAATGGTCCAGGAATATTTCACCCAAGAATATCCTGATGCTATTGCACTGATGCCAAATCTAGTTACAGAGTTTTTTGACAACCCTACAGGACCTCTGGGCACCATAAGGTGTTCTCCTTGGCACTGTTATGAAAAAGTTGTCTTACTTGGAGATGCTGCACACGCAATTGTGCCCTTTTATGGGCAAGGCATGAATGCTAGTTTTGAAGATGTTTTTGTGTTTGACGAAATACTAGACAAACATCAGGGAGATTGGAAAACAGTGTTATCTGAGTATGAAAAAACACGCAGAAAAGACACCGATGCAATTGCCAATTTGGCCTTAGACAATTTTCATGAAATGAAAGAGCACACTGCAAGCCCATTGTTTCAAGAAAAACGTAAATTAGAAATGACTTTTGAGGGAGAATTTCCTACAGCGTATTGTAGTAAATATTCTTTAGTTACTTTTAATGAAGATATTTCATACCACCAGGCAATGACAAGAGGAAGAGCACAAGACAAAACAATCTTAAAACTCTTATCTGAGGGATTACTTCCTGATAGTATGCAAACCCACGAGAAATTAAAATTAGTACAACAACAAACAAACGCACTGCTTCAAGAAAGTGAAGCAGTGGGCAAATTATAATACATTATGGGAAAATTAGTAGCAGGAAAAGCAACACCAAGAGGTGCATATCCACATATTAAAAGAGCAGGTGATTTTTTATTTGTCAGCGGAACCAGTTCTCGCTTGCCAGACAACACCATTGCAGGGGCCAATAAAATAGATGACATGGGCACCCTCTTTTTGGATATAAAACAGCAAACTAGAGCTGTTTTAAACAACATAAAAGATGTACTTGCCTCAGAAAACGCAAGCATGGAGGATGTTGTTGATGTAGGTAGTTTTTTAGTAAACATGAATGATTTTGGAGGCTACAATGAGGTTTATGGAGAGTTTTTCAGTAAAGAAACAGGCCCTGCAAGAACTACGGTTGCAGTACACCAATTACCACACCCACATCTTGTTATAGAAATTAAAGTAACAGCCTACAAACCACTATAAAATTTATAGACTAAGTTAATTATAGCATACCACTGGATTTTAAAAATAACATCTTGGACTTATGGACTATTTAAAAAATTACATAAACGGAAACTACTGCGATGCCGCTTCTGGCACGTGGATAGATAATTACAATCCAAGTGATGGTAGTGTGTATGCTCAAATTCCAGACTCAAGCAAAAAAGATGTAGCAAATGCTTACACCGCTGCACAGGATGCTTTCCCTGAGTGGTCTAATACTACCATAGAAACTAGAAGTGAAATATTGCTGAAAATAGCAGACCTTATCCATGAAAATCTAGCCGTATTGGCTCAGGCAGAAGCAAAAGATAACGGTAAACCGCTATCACTGGCTAAGTCGGTAGATATTCCTAGAGCAAGTGCTAATTTTAGATTTTTTGGAAATGCTATAACTCAGTACGCAAGCCAGGCGCATCAAAGTGTTGGATTAAACACAATGAACTACACCCTAAGACAACCCATTGGTGTTGTAGGTTGTATTTCTCCTTGGAATCTACCTTTATATCTATTTACTTGGAAAATTGCTCCTGCCCTTGCCGCAGGAAATTGTGTAGTGGCAAAACCAAGTGAGGTAACTCCCATGACAGCCTACATGCTAGGTGATATATGCACCAAGGCGGGTCTTCCTCCTGGAGTATTAAACATTGTTCATGGAACGGGGCCCTCCACAGGGCAGGCCATTGTAGCCCACCCAAATATTAAAGCAATATCTTTTACAGGTGGCACACAAACAGGAGCGCATATAGCCAGGACTGCAGCTCCTATGTTTAAAAAACTTTCCTTAGAGCTAGGTGGGAAAAACCCCAACCTCATCTTTGCAGATTGCGATTATGAAAAAATGCTTTCGGTGACCGTAAAATCTTCTTTTGCCAACCAAGGACAAATTTGTTTGTGTGGCAGCAGAATATATGTAGAGGAAACAATTTTTGAAAAATTTAAAAAAGACTTTGTAGCCAAAGTTGCTGCATTAAAAGTGGGCAATCCCTTTGATACAGACACCAATATTGGTGCGCTTGTATCAAAATCTCATATGGAGAAAGTACAATCTTACATTGAAATAGCCAAGCAGGAAAATGGCACTATTTTATATGGAGGTAAGCCTGTAAATGTTGCAGGGAGCGAAAAGGGGTATTATTTGCAACCTACGGTAATTGAGATACAAGACAACCAATGCCGTGTAAACCAAGAAGAAATTTTTGGTCCAGTGGTTACTCTTATGTCATTTAAAACAGAGACAGAAGCCCTTAAGCTTGCTAATGATGTAAAATACGGCCTATCGGCAACCCTTTGGACTAGTAATATTGACAGAACCATGCGCCTCTCTAATGATATTCAAGCAGGAATTGTTTGGGTAAACACATGGCTTAACCGAGATTTACGAACACCCTTTGGCGGAGTTAAACAAAGTGGAGTAGGAAGAGAAGGTGGCTTTGAGGCTCTGAATTTTTTCACAGAAGCAAAAAACGTTTGTATTTCTTATCAAGGAAATATATAATTGAACACATAACACCAGAGATACCATAAAGACTATGAATTTAGATTTAAAAAATAAAAATGCCATGATCTGTGGAGCCACAGCGGGCATAGGAAAAGCCACAGCAATGCAATTGGCCGCTATGGGAGCAAGCATTACCCTAGTAGCTAGAAATAAGCAGAAGCTTAAAGCAACACTAGCACTATTGCCATCAAAGGACAATCAAACACATAGCTACTTGGTAGCAGATTTTACAAATCCAGCACAATTGAAAGAGCAAGTAACTGCGGCTGTATCAAAAACAAACTATCATATTTTAGTAAACAATACGGGAGGCCCAAAAGGCGGACCTATTTTTAGTGCAGATACCTCAGAGTTTATAAACGCTTTTTCTATGCACCTAGAATGCAATCAAATCTTAGTGCAAGGGTTGGTTCCAGCAATGAAACAAGACGGTTATGGACGTATTATAAATGTAATCTCTACCTCTGTCAAACAACCTATTGATGGTTTGGGAGTTAGTAACACCGTTCGAGGAGCTGTAGCTAGTTGGAGTAAAACAATGGCTAACGAACTTGGGCAATACGGTATAACTGTTAACAATGTATTGCCAGGTTTTACTGCCACAGATAGATTGGCTAGTATTATTAGTAATGCCGCCAAGCGTTTTGATGGCTCACAGGAAAAAGCTACTGCTTTTATGAAAAGTATTGTTCCTGCCAAGCGTTTTGCACAACCAAAGGAAGTTGCAGATGCAATTGCATTTTTAGCGAGCCCTGCTGCTGGTTATATTAATGGTATTAATTTACCTGTTGATGGTGGGAGAACAAAAAGTTTGTAACTTGAACCTATCAAAATAATTTCTCACACACGCGATCATGAGCAAAAGAAAACTACGCATTAACGGTCATTCTCACCTACTTCCATATCCAGAGGACATTCCTCAGTTTATGAAAGACAAAGGTATATTTTGGGTAGATAAAGACCGAAAATTTATGTTGCAGAAAGACTGGAGCCGCCCAGTGACAGATTCTAGTTTTTTCTTAGACGAAAAATTGGCGTGGATGGAGCACAATAAGATTGATCACGCAGTGGTACTTAATCTTTCTCAGCTCTACGGAAATGGCCTACGTGTAGAGGAAATGAAACAAGCATTGCGTTTTCAGAATGACTTTAATGCCAAGGTACAAAAAGACCATCCATCAAAATTTACCACTGGATTTGTGGTACACCCAGGTTTTGTAAGAGGTGCTTGTTGGGAGATTGAACGCTGTGTAGAAGAATTAGGGATGCAGTTATTATGCCTGCCCACCCATTATATGGACACCATTGGTACTTGGCGATGTATTTTTGATGAAGAGAACGAGCCCATATTTGAGCTGGCCAATAAATACAACCTAGCTATTGAAATACACCCTTATGATGGAGAAAAGTTCATTAAACTTGAGAATACCTCTTGGCGTTTTCATTTAATATGGATGCTTGCACAATGTGCAGATGCCTATCACTTTTTAACACTCAATGGGTATGCAGATAAATTTCCAAACATGCGTACCTGCTTCGCCCATGGCGGGCAATTAGCACAAATGAATTTAGGAAGACGCATACAAGGCTTTGATGGAAGACCAGATTTATTTGAAGGGAAAGAACACCCAAGAAAATCTGTAGGACATAAAAATATTTTCTTTGACACCCTGGTTCATGATACCGGAGGTCTTGAGTTACTCGTTAGAAATCAAGGATCTCAACAAGTAGTTATGGGTCTTGATGACCCCTACCCTTTGGGTGAGATGGAGAGTGAGCAACAATCCTCATACCCTGGAAAGATTTTAGACCTAGCTATGGAAAGAAAGATTCTTACCCCTACCCAGTGTGATGCTATTTGGGAAGACAATGTAATACAATGGCTATGTGGAGACAACCCCGAGGTGAAACAAAAATTAGTGAATAGAATATTGGGCAACTCCTAACAAAAAATATTGAGTGCATTTTCTACCAGAACATATTGATCAGTACGCCGTAGACCATTCTGGGGAGGAGCCAGAATTATTACAGCAGCTCACCCGTGAAACTTGGCAAAAAGTATTAGCTCCTAGAATGAGCAGTGGCCATTACCAAGGGCGCGTGTTAAGTATGATATCTAAGTTAATACATCCAAAAAATATTCTAGAAATTGGAACCTTTACAGGGTACGCAGCCCTGTGTCTTGCAGAAGGCATGCAAGCAAATGGAACGCTAGACACCATAGATATTAATGAAGAGTTGTATGACATACAACGTAAATATTTTGATGCATCAGGCTATGGCAACCAAATTATACAACACACCGGTAATGCCGTGGATATTATTCCTGACCTTCCAAATTCTTTTGATTTGGTATTTATTGATGCAGACAAGAGTAATTATAAAACCTACCTAGAACTTTTGGTGCCAAAGCTTACATCTGGGGCGGTTATTTTAAGTGATAATGTACTTTGGAGTGGCAAAGTTGTAGAAAAAGTAAACCCCAAAGACATAGATACAAAAGCACTACTGCAGTATAATAAAATACTAAAAGAGCACCCAAAACTAGAAACAGTGTTACTACCCATTAGAGACGGCCTTACGATCTCTAGAGTAAAATAACCCTAGTTTAAAACACAATAATTGTTTGCTATACTTTTTTGGCAAGATATATTGAAACCCCATACCCTAAAACAGCCAAAACACTTCCAACGAGCGCCCCAACTACAATATCACTTGGGTAGTGAACTCCGACATAGATTCTGCTCGCTGCAAAGAGTACAGGCCATATAAAGGCTAGATATACCCAATGATTAAACTTTCTGATACAAAGCACCAGAAAAACAACAATGCAAAAACTTGAGGAGGCATGCCCAGAAAAAAAGCTATAGCTTGTTGGATTCTTTAACACACGAATAACACTGGAGAGACTATCTAGATTATTTGGTCTTATACGCGCCACATATGTTTTTGTAAGATCTGTGATGGCAAGTGTAACTAGAAAAGTGACAATACCACCTAGCAGCAAAATAGCTCCCTTTTTACCTTTATGGTAATAAAAAACTATACCAATAAAATAAAGGAAAAGTGGTGTCCAACTTTCTATTTGAGTGACAAATATCCAAAAAGCGTCATAGGGCTCATTGCCAAGATTATTGAGCCAAACAAGAAGGTCTTGATCCCAATATCTTAAAGAGGAAAACATTAAAGCTTACGTTTGATAGAACCTCCAAAGTCTTCAACATCATCTTTGATTTTTTTAAATCCATCTGTGAGATCCTTGGCACTATCTAGATTAAGGCCCTGCTTATCTGCAGTTTTAGTAATCTCAGATTTAATATCATTGGTCGCGTCTTTTACCTGACGAATACCCTTACCCAAACCTCGAGCAATTTCAGGAATTTTATCTGCCCCGAAAATAAGAAGAACAAAAAATAAAATAAATGCTATTTCTACACCGCTAATGAATAATAAATGAGGCTGTACCATACCACAAAGATAGGGAGATTTGAGAATTTTAAATTCAGAATTTCAAATAAAATCTAAAGCAGAAAATAGTTTTATCAAAAGAATACTAAAAACACAAAACCCGCCACAGGTTTGTAGCGGGTTTTATAGTGGGTTTAACAACCAATACAAGCTAGAGACTAGTTTTTCTCTTTTTCTTTAAATGCTTTAAATTCTCCTAGTTTTTTTCGCTTTGGCCAAACGTTATTGTCTGTATCAATATCTGCAGTTTCTTCATCTGGATCTACCATTATCTTGACAATCTCCATCTGAGAAGCTACTACCTTACGAACTTCTTTATCGTTTTTTCTCCAGATTTGAGCTGGAAAAGTTTCACGTTTTGTACTACCATCACTATAAGTGTACTCAACAATGATTGGCATAGGAATTCCTCCTGGCTTCTCAAAGGTTACATCATAGAAAAAGCTAGGGCTTTTTAATTTTGCTCTATCTTCTGGAGAAATGTTATCCATAATATAGGTTTGTAATGTTGTAACATCATTAAGTGTTTGAGTTTTCATAGCCTCTTCAAAGTCTTCTGAGCCCTCTTCTACTAGATATACCAGTGGTGGAAGATCACTTTCTTTCATACCACGAGCTTCAATCATTTCTCGTACTTGCTTGTTCATTTTTGAGCTTACGTAGTATTTTTTTACATCTTTTACTCCAATATCTGTGTAGTCTGTGCTGTAAAACCAAGCTCTCCAAAACCAATCCAAATCTACGGCAGAAGCATCTTCCATGGTACGGAAGAAATCTTCTGGGGTTGGGTGTTTAAACATCCAACGTTGAGAATAGGTTCTAAATGCATGATCAAACAAATCACGACCCATAATAGTTTCACGCAAGATATTAAGCCCAGTTGCAGGCTTAGAATATGCGTTAGCTCCAAAGTTATAAGTGTTTAATCCTTTTGTCATAATGGGTGCAATAAAATCTTGATCACCTCCCATGTAGTTCACTATTTTTTTGGCAGGTCCACGACGTGATGGATATGCTTTATTAGGTGCTATAGCATCTGGATACCATTCTCCAAAATCTTGTTCGGCAACATACTGCACAAAGGTATTTAGACCTTCATCCATCCATGTCCATTGGCGCTCATCACTATTTACAATCATCGGGAAATAGTTATGACCAACTTCATGAATAATAACACTCATCATACCGTATTTAACACGTTCACTGTAGTTACCCTCAGCGTCTGGACGACCGTAGTTCCAGCAAATCATTGGGTATTCCATCCCCTGTCCTTTTGCATGTACTGAAATTGCTTTATGGTAGGGATAGTCAAAACTCATTCTAGAGTAAGACTTTAACGTACTAGCCACAACTATGGTTGAAAAATCTTCCCATAATGGATTTCCTTCTGGTGGATATAAAGACACAGCCATTACATCTTTTTCTCCAATTTTAACAGCCATCATATCCCAGATGTAACGTCTTGAAGTTGCAAAACCATAATCACGAACATTCTCTGCCTTGTACTTCCAAGTTTTGGTTGCTTTTACATTTGTTTTTGAAGCAGCCTCTGCTTCTTCTTGTGTTACAATTATAACAGGAGTATCGTAGGATTGTTTTGCCCTGTTGTAACGATTCATCATAGTTTTAGAAAACACATCTTTTCTGTTGGTAAGAACACCCGTTGCATCCATAGTGTGATCTGCAGGAACGGTAATACTTACATCATAATCTCCAAAAGGTAATGCAAACTCATCACGACCCCAGAACTGGCTATTTTGCCATCCTTCTACATCACTATACACTGCCATGCGAGGAAAAAACTGAGCTATAACATATCCTTTATTGCCATCATCAAATACCTCATACCCACTACGGGCTCTATCTATGGTGTGGTTTACAATATTATACCACCACTTTATATCAAAAGAATAGCTATCTCCTGGAGACATCGCCTCAGGCATATCGATACGCATCATGGTACGGTTAATAGTGTATGATAGGTTGTTTCCTTTGCGGTCTCTAACATAGTCTATTTTAAAACCTCCATCAAAGGCTTCTCCCATATAACTGTTCACAAAAGAACTTGCCTGCTGTGCAGGAGCAGCTCCGTTTGCCTCAATTAAAGAAGTTTTTGAATCTGAAGCGCGAACATTTTGGTCTAGCTGTACCCACAAGTACTCTAAAACATCTGGAGAGTTATTAGTATAGGTAATTGTTTCTGTACCATAAAGGACTGCTTTATCATCATCCAATACAATATCCATTTTATAATCTGCTTGCTGCTGGTAATACGCTGGCCCTGGAGCTCCAGAGGCAGATCTGTACTGGTTTGGCGAAGAGAACTCTTGATACAACTGCTTGAAGCGGTTGTTATTGAGGTGTCCTGTTTTACGCTCTTGTTGGGTTGCTTCTGTTTCTTGCGCATTAGCAAAACCTGCAGAAGACATTATTAAAATAAATGATAAAAATTTAAGTAATTTCATGGTGCTTTTTAGTTAGATATAGTGTTCAAAAATAGCCTAATATGAGGCGTATACTGCGTGTTATTTAAAATTTAACAATCCTTTAGGATTTTCTTTGTCCAAAACAAGACTCCGTCTTTTTTCAGGAGTTTTAATATGTATGATGTTTTGCTGATCCTCAAAGGTGTCAAACAATATTTTATTTTCAATTTCTATCTGCTCCAGAGCCGATACATTTGTTATTTCTAGGTACAATTTTACTCGGTCTACATCATATTGCAGTCCAATATAGTTGTACTCTCGCTTTGTGCCGTTCACAAAAACCACCAGTTTTTTAAAAACATAGTCTCGCAGTAATAAAACATCTGCAGGGGTCTGCTTTTTGGAATCTAGGTGTACTTCTCTCAGGTTTCGCTCTGTTAATGCTTGCTGAATATCGTCAGTGAAAATTTCTGTAATAATTTGCAGAGACTGCTCCTGGGGCACATACTCTATTTTAGTGGTGCTTGCATAAAATTTATGAACAGCAGCTCCCATAAGTACTGGGAAAACTACCGCTAAAATAAAAACCTTTAAAAATCTCATAAATGCTATAATTGTATAAATTTTATAAATTGTAATGTGATGTATCTAAAGC
>CAJXUG010000063.1:0-10218 GCA_913060785.1 uncultured Flavobacteriaceae bacterium
GAGATTTCTGCCTGTCTCGTGGGCTCGGAGATGTGTATAAGAGACAGATCAAAAGTTGCATACTATCTTTTATACAATCATTACATAACTACAAAGATTAAAGATTACTTTTGCCACGTGCAAAAAAACCGCTCCTCTCAATTAGAATTTATTGCTTTAATGGCTGCTCTTATGTCTGTAACAGCATTGGCTATAGATGCGCTATTACCAGCTTTAGATGTCATAGGTTTAGATTTAGGCGTTGTATTACAAGCAGATAACCAACTACTTATTACCATGATTTTTTTAGGTTTAGGTTTGGGTCCTTTATTGTTTGGCCCCTTATCTGACGCTATTGGCAGAAAACCATCTGTATATATGGGATTTGGTGTTTTTTTACTGGCTAGTCTATTGTGCGTTAATGCTACTAGTTTAGAGATGATGATACTAGGGCGTATTTTACAAGGTATTGGCCTGTCTGCCCCTAGAACTATATGCATAGCTATTATCAGAGACTTATACCAAGGAGATTATATGGCCCGTATTATGTCTTTTGTAACTATTGTTTTTCTTTTAATCCCAATTGTAGCACCAGCCATGGGTAAATTTGTGCTAGATAGTTATACTTGGCAAGCAATATTTTATGTGCAAGCAGCTATTAGCGTTTTGGTAACCATTTGGTTTTGGATACGTCAAAAAGAAACCCTTGCCCCAAGCAATAGAATACCTTTTGAATTTCACAGACTAATCCAAGGTGCCAAACAAACACTGAGTTATAAAAGGACCATTGGGTTTACTTTAATATCAGGCTTTATTGTAGGGTCTTTTTTAGTGTATTTAAGCGCTTCTCAGCAAATATTTCAAGAACAATATGGCCTCAAACAAGAGTTCCCTTATATTTTTGCAGGCCTTGCCGTTGCTATTGGTATTGCTATTTTCTTGAACGGATCTTTTGTAGTAAAATACGGTATGGAGAAGCTCGTCACGCTCTCCCTTATTGGGTATTTTATAGTATCTGTCTTGTATATTGTTATTTTTTACAACACCCCAACCCCACACATATATTTTCTTCTTGGTTTCTTTGGTTTACAATTCTTTTTTATAGGTTTTCTCTTCGGAAATATTAGAGCCCTTGCCATGGAGCCCGTTGGTCATATAGCTGGTATTGCTGCAGCTATTACCGGTTTTATATCTACTATGATGGCAGTGCCAATTAGCACTTTAATAGGTCGTTTTATAGCTACATCTACCCTGCCTCTGTTTGTTGGTTTTGCCTGTTGTTCTGGTATTTCTATTCTAATTTTATGGTACGTTAAAATAGATACAAAAAGAACACTCGGGTAGTCTTTACTGTGTTTTGCGCATAAAATACTGTTAAACCAATTGTGTTTTTAAATTCACGTTTGTATTTTAAGTATTTTTGAATTTAATAGTAGTGCTGTTTTAGTGTAAAGACAAGGTGTTTTCCTTGAAACCTTCTAAAAATGCTCACTAAACACGCATGTCAAAAGTACCCTCTAAGTATAAGTTTTTAGATATTTCAGATTATGGTCGGCCAATTGCAAGATATATCGCTAGATCTTTTGTAAACACCTCCATCACTCCAGTACAAGTAACTTGTATGTTTATTATCTCTGGAATAATTGCCATTGTAGCTATGCAATATGGCTATTTTATAACGGCACTCTTTTTTTTATTATTTAAATCAATTTTAGATGCTGCAGATGGAGAACTGGCAAGACTAAAACAAACTCCCTCCTATACAGGTCGCTATTTTGATTCGGTGGCAGATATCTTATTAAATGCCGCCATCTTCTATACGCTATACACCATTACCTCGAGTTCATTTCTTATGGCTAGCATTGCCTTTGCTTGTTTACAATTGCAGGGCACACTCTACAATTATTATTATGTGATTTTAAGAAATAAAGTAGAGGGTGATACCACAAGTAGGGTTTTTGAAACCAAAACACCTACTGCGCTACCTGGCGAAAAACAACAAACAGTCACCCTTTTATTTATTACCTACCGTATATTATACGGAGGCTTTGATGCTATTATCTACTATTTAGATAGAAATGCCTTTGCAGGCAGCATACTCCCAAATTGGTTTATGACCAGTCTTTCCTTTTTTGGGTTAGGCTTTCAATTACTACTTATTGGCGTATTACTTGTTTTAGGGCTTAAAGATGTTATAATCCCTCTATTTATAGTATTATCTGTCTTTGTGTTTCTATTTATAGCAATTAGAAAACTGTACTATAACTCCTAAATAGTATAGATCAGATACTTTAGTATATAGTCTGCATATATAGAGTACGGCTCCTAAATATTTCATAAAAGGTTTAAATAAGTTGCTTTTGTTATTGATCTATTATATCTTTAAGTATAATATTTAAATACCAGCTTATGAATATCAACTTCGAGTACAAAGACGTTTCTGCAAGTAAAAGACTAGAAAACATGGTCTTAGAAAGACTTACCAAACTAGAAGACAAGTATGATTTTATAGTTACCTGTGATGTGTATCTTAAAAAAGAAAACACGAGTTCTCCTCAAACAGGTTTAATTTGTGAAATTAGAGTTAACATTCCCGGAGCAACGCTCTTTGCAGGATCAAATAGCGGCTCATTAGAGGCCTCTATTGCAAAGGCTACTAGTGATGTAAAATCTCAACTACAACGTAAAAAAGAGAAAATGCAAATGCATTAACACTTATTATACTTTCGTATTTAAAAAAGACCTTGATGTAAGTATCAAGGTCTTTTTTAGTACAATTTGTTATCTACTAAATTGATAATACCCACACTTTAAATATGCGCCCTCTAGAAAACCAACGGGATGATCTATATCGTGGTAGGTTTGCTTTATTGTGGTATAGCTTCTTTTTTGCTTGTCTAGGGTTGTGGTATTAATTTTAAAAAAATCTTCAGCTCCTACTCGAGAACTGCAAGAGGCTAAAACCAGAATTCCTTTTTTCGCTGTTAGCTTCTCTCCTAGGGCTGCCAATTGTTTGTATTTTTTTTTGGCTATTACCATTTCTTTTTTACTCTTTGCAAAACTTGGAGGGTCTATAACCACAATGTCAAAACGTGTACCCTTATCAATGAGAGTCTGCATTTCTGCAAATGCATCACCAGTTATTGTTTTATGTGAGCCTTTATGCTTGTTTAATAAACCATTTGCTTTGGCTAGATCGAGTGCTTGGCTGCTTATATCAAGGCTTGTCACTTGTTTGGCACCATTGGCAAGCGCATGTACAGAAAAACCTCCAGCATAGCTAAAAACATCTAAAACTGTCTTTTGAGCGCTAAATGCACCTACCCTTCTTCTGTTTTCTCTGTGGTCTAGAAAATAACCTGTTTTATGGCCCTTAATTACATTTGCAGAAAAGGATATGCCATGTTCTTTAAAGACAATGGTTTGATTGTCCAGAGAACCGTAAATTACGCAACCGTCTTCAAGAGTAACACTAGTATCTTGTTGTAGTTTTCTACTCAAACGTATCACTACTGTTTCAACTCCAGATACAGCGATAAGACTATCTATAATATCCTTTAAATAGGGTATCCAAATTTTACTGTACAACTTTACTACCAATACATTAGCATACACATCTGCAATACATCCTGGGAAGCCATCATTTTCTCCAAAAAGTAACCTATAGCTATTTGTTTTTGTTCTTAGTAAGGGTACTCTCAAAGCATATGCTTTTTTTATCTTTTCTGAAAAGAAAGCTTTGTTCAAGGTAGCTCCACCATCAAAATGGACCATTTTAATTCTAATTGGAGAATCTGGGTCATACAAACCAACACCTATTGCTTTGTTTTTTGAATGACTAAATATGATAGCAATATCACCTGGCATTCCTTCTTTATTAATTTTTTCGATGCTGTCTGTGAAAATCCAGGGGTGTTTAGAGCGCACACTTCGTTCTCCAATTACACTGAGTTTAACTGCTAAAACTTTTGGGGCACCTTGGGGTAGTAATTGGGTATACACTAAATATGTTTATTTAAGTTCTTTTGGTATTTACTTTGCACTAAATCTACAAGTATGAGAACAGCGATTACAAAATAGAAAGTAGTTTTACTCATTGGTGTGACGTGGTTTCCAAATAGCTCGAGTTGGGCAAGATGTCCTGCCTCAGATAAAAGCATGATACCAACAATTAGTAAGATAAAAAGCCCTAGGACTTCATACATACGGTTCTTCTTTAGAAAATCTGTAACCTTACCACTTAACCAAATCATAACCACTCCTCCAATAACAATTGCAGTGGCCATTACCCAAAAAACATCAGTCAAGGCAATTGCTCCAAGAATAGAGTCAAAAGAAAAAATTAAATTCATGACTATTATAGAGGCAATAATCATAGACACAGATTTTGGTTTTGCATCTATTTGATTGTGAGCATCCAAAGCCATCATGTGCATGATTTCTCTAACTGCAGTCCACATTATAAAGACCCCACCAACCAAAACAATTAAACTATGTAAGTTAAAAACGCCGGCTACAATACCCTCTAGATTTATTTCAAACAATGGGTCTTGAAAAAGTACAATTACTTTTAATAAAACAAACAGTAGTACTAGACGTAAAACAATTGCCCCAATGATACCTATTTTTCGGACCCTAGCTTGATCCTTTACTGGAGCACGCTTAGATTCAAGAGAAATATAAAGTAAGTTATCTAGCCCTAAAACACATTGTAATAAGGTTAATAGGCCAAGAGTGATAAAGTTTTCAAGTGTAAAAAGTGCTTCCATAAAGGTGTTTTTTTGTTAGGCTTGCTGAAGTAATTCAAAACCAGTAATAGCTTATACAATAGCCAACTACATTACGTAATTTCAACTAGAGATTAAATAATTAGCGTCATGTTTAATAAGCAATTAATTCTTTTAATGCAGCATCAAACCTATCATTGGCTAAATATTCCCGTTCTAAATCTGCAGCAAAAGGAATTGGAGTTTCTAATCCTGCGACACGTTTTATAGGCGCATCTAGATCTTCAAAACAATGCTCAGAGATAAGAGCAGAAATATCACTAGCAATACCCCCAAACATAGAATCTTCTTGCAATATGATGACTTTTCCAGTCTTTTTCACTGAGGTGTATATAGTCTGTGTATCTAGTGGAGATAAAGTACGCAAATCTATAAGGTCTGCTTTTATAGTGGTATCACTCTCTAGGGTTTTTAATGCCCAATGCACGCCCATACCATAAGTAACTATCGTTACTTGTTCTCCTTGTTGTAAAACAGCAGCTTTACCAAGAGCAAGAGTATAGTACTGTGTAGGCACTTCTTGACGAATACTGCGGTACAATGCTTTGTGTTCAAAAAATAATACTGGGTTTGGGTCTTCTATAGCCTGAGCCAGAAGCCCTTTGGCATCAAAAGGAAAGGCTGGGTATACCACCTTTAATCCTGGCGTGTGTGTAAACCAAGCTTCATTGGTTTGGCTATGAAAAGGACCAGCGCCAACCCCGGCGCCACAAGGCATACGTATTACTACATCTGCTTTTTGAGCCCAACGATAATGTGATTTTGCTAAATAATTAACAATAGGATTAAAACCAGAGGTTACAAAATCAGAAAACTGCATTTCCATAATTGCTTTATACCCGCAAATAGAAAGCCCCATAGTTGCAGAGACAATGGCAGATTCACAAATGGGTGTGTTTCTAACTCTATCCTTACCAAAAGCTTCTAGAAAGCCATCCGTGATTTTAAATACACCACCATATTCGGCAATGTCTTGTCCAAGAATTACCGTATTGTCATGACGCTCCATGGATTGTTTTAACCCCTGGGAAATAGCGTCTATTAAACGTAGTTCTTTGGTTTGGTTATTAGGTGCTATTTCCTGATACTCATAGTGATGGTATACATCTTTTAATTCTTGCGCTCTATTGGCAATAATTGTTGGCTCATTAAATGCCAAATCTAAGCCATCAGTGATCTCTTTTTTAATGTCACTTTTAAAATCAGAAATATCTTCTTGGGTAAGATGTTTTTGTGCAAGTAAATAATTTTCAAAATTAATAAGAGGATCTTTAGCCTCCCAAGTATCTAACAAGTCTTGAGGTACATATTTTGTACCACTAGCCTCTTCATGACCACGCATTCTAAAGGTTTTAAATTCTAAAAGTACAGGTCTTGGATGCTCACGCATATCTTCAACAAGCCCTTTTACTTTGGTATACACCTCAATTATATTATTCCCTTCAATAATGTGAGACTCCATGCCATACCCTTTCCCTCGGTCTGCAAGATCCTTACAAAAATATTGCTCACTGGAAGGGGTTGAGAGTCCATAGCCATTATTTTCTATACAAAAAAGTACGGGTAATTGCCAAACAGAGGCAACGTTTAATGCCTCATGGATATCTCCCTCACTGGTTCCACCCTCTCCTGTAAATACGGCACAAACCTGTTTGTTGTTTTTTAATTTATTTGCAAGTGCTATACCATCTGCTACACCAAATTGAGGTCCTAGATGGCTAATCATACCAACGATGTTAAATTCCTGAGTTCCAAAATGAAAACTCCTATCACGGCCTTTAGTAAAGCCATTGGCTTTTCCTTGCCATTGAGAGAATAGTCTTGATAAAGGTATTTCTCGAGTTGTAAACACACCTAAATTACGGTGCATCGGTAAAATATACTCTTCTTTATTTAAAACAGCTGTAATACCTACAGATATGGCTTCTTGCCCAATACCACTAAACCACTTGGATATTTTACCCTGACGTAATAAAATCAGCATTTTCTCCTCAATTAATCGAGGCTTTAACATCGATTTATAAAGAAAAACTAACTTATCTTTAGTGATATTTTTAGTTTGGTAATCGAAATTAATTTTTGACGCTGCTTGCAAGCTCATAGATATATGAATAAGATTTCAAATGTATAAAAAAAGAAAATGCTCAAATTGAATAAATACATTTTTTTCAAACACAATATAACCTTTGTATTTTAATATATTTGTATGTAAATTTTTAGCTCATGAATAAAATTCCAAGTGTAGATTTGGCAGACTTCTTAAGCGAAGACCCTAATCGTAAACAAAAATTTGTAAATGAAATTGGCACTGCCTATGAAAACATAGGTTTTGTATCACTAAGAAGCCATTTTTTAGATGATGCTCTCGTTTCAGATCTTTACAAAGAAGTAAAAGCATTTTTCGCGCTAGATTTAGCAAAGAAAAAGCAGTATGAAATTGAAGGCCTCTCAGGACAGCGAGGCTATGTCTCTTTTGGTAAAGAACATGCCAAAGGAAAAAAAGAAGGAGATTTAAAAGAGTTTTGGCATTTCGGTCAAGAGCCAAGTGAAGATGCAAACCTCACAGAGGTGTATCCAGAAAATGTGCAAGTAGATGAGCTCCCAAATTTTAATGCCACTGGTATGCAGGCATATCGAATGCTTGAAAAAACAGGAATCTATGTACTTAGAGCTTTAGCGCTATACATAGGTGTAGATGAATTCTATTTTGACCACTGGGCATCAAACGGAAATAGTATTTTAAGACCTATCCACTACCCTCCTATTACCAAAGAACCAGAAGGAGCTGTAAGAGCTGGAGCACATGGAGATATAAATCTCATTACACTGCTAATGGGAGCATCCTCAGGAGGGCTACAAGTATTGCGTAAGGACGGCGTATGGATAGATGCAATTCCTCAGGAAGATGAGTTAGTAATCAATGTTGGAGACATGCTAGAGAGACATACAAATAACAAATTACGCTCTACAATACACAGGGTTGTAAATCCTCCCAAAGAACAGTGGGACAACCCTCGGTTTTCTATTCCATTTTTTATGCATCCTAGAGGCGATATGGATTTAAGCTGCATGGACCTATGTATTGATGAGCAGCATCCAAAATCATTTGATGATATTATGGCCGGAGATTTTTTAATACAGCGTTTAATTGAAATTGGACATTTAAAAAAATAACCGTGGATTTAAAAGACCAACTTAAAAAGTTATATCCAGACCACGTTGAAGTTACCCCACCAGTTGTAGTACAAGACCAAAAAATTTGGATACAACAAGATCCTTTAATTTGTAAGTATGAAAAAAGAAAAGGAAAACCTACCACAATCATTGAAGGATACACGGGTGCCACGAGTGATTTTAAACAACTTGCAAAACAAATAAAGCAACTCCTGAGTGTGGGTGGTAGCTTTAAAAATGAGCAAATAATCATTCAAGGAGATTACAGAGATCAAATAATGAGCTTTTTACAAACAAAAGGTTTTAAAACAAAACGTGTTGGCGGATAAATAGATTTTTAAAATCACGATATCATTTGTTTCATACCGTCCAAATTATAACTATAAACTTTAACTCTTGAAACCAATTGCCCAAAGTGAACTTATATTAAATGCAGATGGTAGTATTTATCATTTAAATTTAAAACCTGCAGATATCGCAACTACTATCATCACAGTTGGTGATCCAGATAGAGTTGGTGAGGTTTCGAAACATTTTGACACCATAGAATTTAAACAGCACAAAAGAGAGTTTAAAACCCATACAGGGACCTATAAAGGCAAAAGAATTACAGTAATCTCTACAGGTATTGGCACAGATAATATAGATATTGTTTTTAATGAGTTGGACGCGCTGGTTAATATTGATTTTGATACAAGAACTATAAAAAAAGAACATACTACCTTAACTTTTATTAGAATTGGCACTAGTGGCGCCATACAAGAAAACATCGCTATAGATAGTTTTTTGATTTCAGAGAAAGCAATAGGATTTGATAATTTACTTCATTTCTATGACACAGGTAGTCTTCTAGATGAGGGCTTCTCTGATGCATTAAAAATTCACTGTAAGTGGAGCCCTAAAAACGCTTCCCCTTATGTGGTAAATGCAAGTAAAAAATTACTTTTAGATTTTAACGACATTATATTTAGCAGGGGTTGCACGGCAACTAATGTTGGCTTTTATGGACCACAAGGAAGGACACTTCGCCTTAAGGTAAAAGACGAGAACTTAAATAATAACCTTGCCTGTTTTGAGTATCAAGGTGTTAAAATCACTAATTTAGAAATGGAAACCTCAGGAATTTATGGACTAGCGGCATTATTAGGGCATCATGCTATTTCTCTAAATGCTATTTTAGCCAATAGGGCTACTCAAACCTTTAGCGCTTCTCCAAACAAAACAGTTGCCAGATTAATTACAACAACTCTTAATATTATAGCCAATAAAGTATAAAACTTGTATTTTTACAAGGCTATCAAATTTCCCTATAAATGAAGCTGGTTATTCTATGAAAAACTTTAAAATTGGTGGTGTCCCAGAACACTTTAACCTTCCTTGGTACCTAACTTTAAAAAACAAAGAGTACCAAAATAAAAACATCAACTTACGTTGGAAAGACTACCAAGGAGGTACGGGAGAGATGTGTAATGCCCTGCGTGACGGTGAGATAGACATGGCTGTTATTCTAACAGAAGGAATTGTAAGAGATATCACCAAAGGGAATCCTAGCAAAATAGTACAAGTCTTTATCAATTCTCCTTTAATTTGGGGAATACATGTATCTAAAAATAGCCACTACACCTCTATCAAAGATTTAAAAGGGACCAAAGCTGCTATTAGTAGATATGGTTCAGGGTCACACTTAATGTCTTACATTAATGCAGAGAATCAAGGCTGGAAGATTGAAAAAGAGCTTGATTTTGAAGTCATAGAAAATCTAGAGGGTGCCCTTGAAAACCTTCCAAAAGGGAAAGGTGATTATTTTATGTGGGAGAAATTTACTACAAAACCATATGTAGACAATGGCCCATTTAAATTACTAGGAGAATGCCCTACTCCATGGCCTTGCTTTGTAATAGCCGTAAGAGATACTGTATTAGAACAAGACCCTACTGCTGTAAAGGATATTTTGAGTATAATTAACAACGCTACCCAAAAATTTAAGCAAACCTCGGGAGTGGATCTTCTAATTGCCGACAGATACAAACAAAAAATTGAAGATGTACAACAGTGGCTATCTCTCACGCAGTGGAGTCAAAAACAGCTTTCAATTAGTGATCTTGGGCATGTTCAAGAAAAGTTAATGCAGTTAGAATTAATTGAAAACATCATTTCACAAGATAAGATTCTATTTGATTTATAACTTAACTACCTGTTTAACAATATCTTATTTGTTTTTATTTTCAAATCATTTTTATTCTATTATTTTTTATTCTACCCAACGCAACCCTTTATC
>CAJXUG010000064.1:0-10112 GCA_913060785.1 uncultured Flavobacteriaceae bacterium
AAATGTAGTTGGTAAAATACCAGAAATTTTACTTGATAATACAGATAGAAACCGTACTTCACCATTTGCCTTTACAGGGAACAAGTTTGAGTTTAGAGCTGTGGGTTCTACCGCAAATTGTGCAAAACCTATGACGGTATTAAACGCAATTGTTGCAAAGCAGTTAATGGAGTTTAAAACCCAAGTTGATGGCCTAATTAAGGGTAAAAAAATGAAGAAAGACGATGCTATTTTTAATGTATTGAGAGAATACATTAAAGACTCTAAGCGCATTCGATTTGAGGGTGATGGTTATGGTGAAGCTTGGGAAATTGAAGCAGGAAAACGTGGTTTGAGTAATAACAAAACAACTCCGCTAGCTTTAAAAGAGCAAGTTTCTAAAAAAACTATCGCGCTATATGAAGGCCTTGGTATCATGAATAAAATTGAGATTGAAGCCCGTCATGAGATTGAAGTTGAGGAGTATGCAATGCATATCCAGATTGAGGCAAGAGTGTTGGGTGATATTGCAAGAAATCACGTAATACCAACAGCTATTAAATATCAAAATATACTAATAGAAAACGTACAAGGTATTAAAGATATCTATGGTAAAGAGTTTAAGAAACTTGCAAAAGAGCAAATGAATTTAATTGAGGCAATTAGCAGTCATATTGAAAATATCAATGGAGGTATTACAGATATGATTAATGCGCGTAAAAAAGCCAATAAAATTGAAGATTCAGAAAAGCGTGCAATTGCTTATTGTGATAAAATAAGACCTTATTTTGAAGAAATTCGTTACCACTGTGATAAGCTAGAGTTATTAGTTGATGATGAGATCTGGCCATTAACAAAATACCGTGAATTGTTGTTTACCAGATAATCTAGCAACTATCAAGTAAAACTTAAAGCCTGCAAGTAATTGCAGGTTTTTTTATTTGAAATTAAGACGCTTTCGCAATGTTTTGGCAGATTGTTCCACAAAGTATGATTTTAATTAAAACCTCTCTTTGATGTGCTTTTTATAATCTGTATTTTTGCTATTAGAAAATTCAACCATGAGCCAAGATATTTCAAAGAGATATGCCCAGCGAGGCGTGTCTGCATCAAAAGAAGATGTCCATAATGCCATCAAAAATGTAGATAAAGGGTTGTTTCCTCAGGCATTTTGTAAAATTGTCCCAGATTACTTAACCTCAGATGAAGACTATTGCTTAGTAATGCATGCAGATGGTGCAGGCACAAAATCTTCTTTGGCCTACATGTACTGGAAGCAAACCGGTGATCTATCTGTCTGGAAAGGAATAGCCCAGGATGCACTGATCATGAATATCGATGATCTTATTTGTGTAGGAGCGGTAGATAACATCATGTTGTCTTCTACCATTGGGCGCAATAAAAATTTGATTCCTGGAGAGGTAATATCTGCAATTATTAACGGGACAGAAGCCTTAATTGAAGATCTTGCTACATTTGGTGTTACCATTCACTCTACAGGAGGAGAAACCGCAGATGTTGGAGATTTGGTGCGCACTATTATTGTAGACTCTACAGTTACTGCGAGAATCAAGCGAAGTGATGTAATTGATAATAAAAATATTAAAACTGGTGATGTAATAGTAGGCTTGGCCTCTTTTGGACAAGCCACCTATGAAACTCAGTACAATGGTGGTATGGGAAGCAATGGCCTTACATCTGCTAGGCACGATGTTTTTGATAAAGAACTAGCTCAGAAATACCCACAGAGCTATGATCATGCCGTACCACAAGATTTAGTATACTCTGGTTCAAAAAAGTTGACAGATGCTATAGAAGGATCTCCTCTTGACGCTGGAAAACTCGTATTATCTCCAACAAGAACATATGCCCCAGTAATTAAAGAAATATTGCAACATTGTAACAAACAGCACTTGCATGGTATGGTGCATTGCAGTGGAGGTGCGCAAACAAAAATTTTACATTTTGTAGAGAACTTACACATTATAAAAGACAACCTATTTGAGGCGCCGCCTTTGTTTAAATTAATTCAACAAGAAAGTGGTACCCATTGGAAAGAAATGTATCAAGTCTTTAATATGGGGCACAGGATGGAATTATATGTAAATCAAGAGATCGCCTCTGAGATTATTAAAATTTCAGAGTCATTTAATATCCCTGCTCAAATTATTGGAAGGGTTGAGGCCTGTGAAGGCAAAAAACTAACCATAAAGAGTGTTTACGGAACCTTTGAGTACTAATTATGTTCCCCATTTTTATTGTAAATTTACCAGAATTAAACTCCTATGCTAGAAAAACTTCAAATAGTAAAAAATCGTTTTGATGAGGTGAGTGATTTGATCATTCAGCCAGATATTATAAGCGATCAAAAGCAATACGTTCAGCTCAATAAGGAGTATAAGGATTTAAATGCCCTTATGAAAAAGCGGGAGCTATACATTATGGCAACCAATCATATCGCAGAAGCAGACGAAATTCTAGCAGATGGAAGTGATGCAGATATGGTAGAGATGGCAAAAATGCAATTGGATGAGGCAAAATCAAACATTGTGCTACTTGAAGAAGAAATTAAGTACATGTTAATTCCTAGAGATCCAGAAGATGCAAAGAATGCAGTAATGGAGATTAAGGCAGGAACAGGTGGAGATGAAGCAAGTATTTTTGCTGGTGATTTGTATAGAATGTACACTAAATACTGTGAAAACAAAGGTTGGAAAACAAGTGTCGTTGATTTTAGTGAAGGAACCTCTGGAGGATATAAAGCCATTCAGATAGAGATTACTGGAGATGATGTATATGGTACGCTAAAATTTGAAGCTGGCGTGCATCGTGTACAACGCGTACCTCAAACAGAAACTCAAGGCCGAGTGCACACAAGCGCAGCTACCGTAATGGTATTTCCTGAGGCAGAAGAGTTTGATGTTCAAATAGAGATGAAGGATGTTAGGATTGATTTTTTCTGTTCATCTGGACCTGGAGGGCAATCTGTAAACACAACCTACTCTGCAGTAAGAATAACCCATACGCCAACAGGATTGGTAGCGCAGTGTCAAGATCAAAAATCACAGCATAAAAATAAAGAGAAAGCATTTAAAGTGTTGCGTTCTAGATTGTATGATTTGGAGCTGGCCAAAAAAAATGCAGAAGATGCCCTTAAGCGCGGCTCACAAGTAACCAGTGGAGATAGAAGTGCAAAAATACGAACCTATAATTACTCGCAAGGGCGTGTTACAGATCATAGAATTAATTTAACGCTCTATGATTTGAGTAATATCATAGATGGCGATATTCAAAAAATAATAGATGAGTTACAGCTGGTAGACAATACAGAGCGTCTCAAAGAATCTGGAGATACATTCTAAAACACACACCCTATGACTACTCAAGAATTAGTAGACCAAATACATCAAAAAAAATCCTTTTTATGCATAGGATTGGATGTAGATATGGACAAGATTCCTGAGCATTTATTACAGCAAGAAGATCCTATTTTTGCTTTTAATAAACAAATAATTGATGCAACACACCACCTTGCGGTTGCCTTCAAACCCAACACTGCTTTTTATGAAGCTTATGGTATAAAGGGTTGGAGAGCACTAGAGAAAACAATACAATACCTTAATAAAAAGTATCCAGAAATTTTTACAATTGCCGATGCTAAACGCGGAGATATAGGCAACACCTCAAGTATGTATGCTAGAGCCTTTTTTGAGGATTTAGGCTTCGATTCTGTAACGGTAGCCCCTTATATGGGGAAAGATTCTGTAGAGCCTTTTTTGGCCTTTGAGCAAAAACATACCATTATGTTAGCCCTTACCTCAAACCAGGGTGCTTTTGATTTTCAGACTAAAATATCAGAGGGAGAACAACTATATAAACAAGTGCTTAAAACATCAACCACCTGGCAAAATGCTCACAATCTAATGTATGTCATTGGAGCAACCAAAGCAAGCTACCTTGCTCAGGTACGCGCAATAGTTCCCGATAGTTTTTTACTTGTTCCAGGAGTGGGCGCCCAGGGAGGAAACTTACAAGATGTTTGCACCTATGGTATGAACGCTACTATTGGTTTGCTTGTTAACTCTTCTCGCGGTATTATTTACGCCTCATCAGGTTCAGATTTTGCAGAAGCTGCAACAAAAGCGGCCCAAGATTTACAGCAACAAATGCAGGTTATAATAGATGCAATGTAAAGATCAGTTACATACTGTTTTTGAGTTTTCACAAACCCCAAAACGCATCGTGTCTTTGGTGCCCTCTCAAACAGAACTTCTTATTGATTTAGGGTTAAAAAAACAAGTAGTCGGGATCACCAAATTTTGCACTTATCCAACATCTCTTAAAGATGAGAAAACCATCGTTGGAGGAACCAAAACAATTCATTTAGATAAAATAAGAGCCTTACAGCCAGATATTATTATTTGTAATAAGGAGGAGAATACCAAAGAGATAGTAACCTCATGTGCAACCATAGCCCCTGTGTGGGTGAGTGATATTTATACTATAGAAGATAGTCTTGAGATGGTTTCTTTGTTAGGCACCTTGTTTGAAAAAGAAAAAAAAGCGTTTGATATTATCACAAACATTAGACGTGAACACACTTTGTTTACTAAATTTATTGCGCAAAAAAACACAAGAAAGGTAGCCTATCTTATATGGCAAAAGCCGTTTATGGTAGCCGGAGTAAATACCTTTATTAATAATTTATTGAGCACTAATAAGTTTGAAAATATAGTTAAAACACCTGCTTCAAGATACCCAGAACTGGATATAGAAGATCTAAAACAGGCAGATCTTATTTTACTTTCATCAGAGCCTTTTCCATTTTCAAAAACGCATGTAAAGGCTTTAGAAAAGGCTACCCAAAAGCAGGTGCTGCTGGTAGATGGGGCCTATTTTTCTTGGTATGGATCAAGACTTCAAAATGCGTTTACCTATTTTAAAACCCTGCATTAACCCCAAGCAACCCATATAATAGCTTTATTGTTTTAGGCATTTGGTTTTGAGACACGTTTAATTATAAGTCACAAAAAAAGGTCCTTTACAATTGTAAAGGACCTTAAAGTATTTTATGTAGTAATAAGAATTACTTAATAACTTTTACACTTTTAGAAGTACCGTTGATAGTAACATTTACTATGTAAGCACCAGAGCTTAATGAGCTCATGTCAAGTGAAGGAGAAACTACTCCTGGGTTAAGATTCATTACAACTTTTCCAAGTACGTCATATACTGTAACATTTTGTACTGCATCAGCACTGTTGATGTTTAAAGTATTTACAACTGGGTTAGGGTATACGCTAAATACATCAGCATTAAAGTCTTCAGCACCTAAAGTACCTTCAACAAAAATATACTCATCCATGTAAAAATCTGCACCACCATTGTCCCAAATATCAGCAGCTACAAGGCCTTGACCTTCTAGAGCTAATGGTCCATTGTATACTTCAGATCCACCAACTGTTACAGACATAGTATCTGCGTCTAGGTCCATAATCATTGCAACAGTTACCCATTCTCCTTCTGGAATTTCAAAGAAATCACCTTCAATAGCTCCACCGATAAAGATTCCTGATCCAGATGCATTGTTTGGCTCATTGATATAAAGTCCAGCGCCAAATGTAACATCATCTTGTGGTCCAGAAGACATAAGTCCTAAAAATCCTGTACTACCATCATTTAGGTATAGGTTGTATTGCCATGTGTGAATTCCACCACTAACACCACCGTCAAAATCAAAAATAAAATCATTTCCTGTAGTAACATACATTGATTTTGTTCCGTTTGATGCTTGTTCTGTTGTAACTGTTCCGCTTTCTGCGCCACCACCATCACCACTCCAATTGTAGAAGTTGTCTGCTTGGTCAGTAATAGTACCTTCGTCATAGCTTTCGAAGTCATCTTCGAACTGTGCATTCATGTTAAGTGTGAATGCAAAAGCTGCGATAGCTAAAATGTAAATTTTTTTCATAATTTTTGTTTTAATTGTTTTTAAAAATGTTGTAAGGGTACAATTTATGTAATTTTATTGAATTGTTAAAAGCATATTACTATAATTTTTACCCAAAGCTCATAATTTTAGAGGTATTGTTCCCCTTTTTAGCTTCAAAACTCAATTTTCGTTAACTTTGTATTCATAATCCATAAAAATTATAATGCAACAACAAACGCCCTACAGTCCAAAATACAAAGTACGTATCGTTACAGCCGCCTCTTTATTTGATGGCCATGACGCTGCTATAAATATTATGCGCCGCATCATACAATCTACAGGGGTTGAGGTGATACATTTAGGGCATGACAGAAGTGTTGAGGAAGTTGTTAATACGGCCATACAAGAAGATGCAAACGCTATTGCCTTAACCTCATACCAAGGAGGTCATAATGAGTATTTTAAATATATGTATGATCTTTTGCAAGAAAAAGGTGCAGGTCATATCAAAATATTTGGCGGCGGCGGCGGTGTTATACTCCCCAAAGAAATTAAAGAATTAATGGATTACGGAATCACCAGGATATATTCTCCTGATGATGGCCGCGCGCTTGGCCTGCAAGGCATGATTAACGATTTGGTGAAAACATCAGATTTCCCTATTGGAAACAAGCTCAATGGAGAATTGGCCCTTTTAAGTGACAAAAATCCTGGTGCCATTGCAAGAATCATATCAGCGGCAGAAAATTTTCCTGAGGTAGCCAGTGAAACTCTAGAAAAAATATACAAAAATAACAAGTCATTAAAAACACCCGTGCTCGGTATTACAGGAACCGGTGGAGCTGGTAAATCTTCTTTGGTTGATGAGCTGGTGAGAAGATTTTTAATTGATTTTCCTGAAAAAACCATTGGGCTTATATCTGTAGATCCCTCAAAAAGAAAAACAGGTGGCGCGCTTCTAGGAGATAGAATTAGAATGAATGCTATAAACTCACCCAGAGTGTATATGCGCAGTTTAGCAACGCGTCAATCCAATCTTGCCCTGTCAAAATATGTAGCGCAAACTATAGAGGTAATTAAAGCGGCCTCTTATGATTTAATTATTCTAGAAACCTCTGGTATTGGACAAAGCGACACAGAAATTATAGAACACAGTGATGTTTCTTTGTATGTGATGACACCAGAGTTTGGAGCGGCAACACAATTAGAGAAGATAGACATGCTAGATTTTGCAGATTTGGTAGCCATCAATAAGTTTGATAAGCGCGGGTCTTTAGATGCGCTCCGTGATGTAAAAAAACAGTACATGCGTAACCACCAATTGTGGGATACCCATCAAGATAATTTGCCTGTGTTTGGTACTATTGCATCTCAGTTTAATGATCCTGGGATGAATAAATTATACGGCGCTATTATGGCCGAGTTAGAAGAAAAAACCCAAACAGATTTAAAATCTACATTTCAAATCACAGATGAAATGTCTGAAAAAATATTTGTGATTCCTCCAGCAAGAACACGTTATTTATCTGAAATTTCAGAAAGTAATAGAGCCTATGACAAAAAAGCAAGTGCTCAAGCAGAAGTTGCACAAAAACTCTTTGGTATTTTTAAAACCATAGAATCTATAACCGAGGTGCTTCCTGCGTTTGACAAAACAGGAATCATTATTGATATTGCTGCTGTCTCTGAAGAAAAAAAGGAGTTAACAACTCTGCTTTTGGCAGAATTTGATCGCGAAAAACTAAATTTAAACCCTTACAACTGGGAAGTAATTATTGGGTGGGAACAAAAAGTAAATAGATACAAAAACCCTGTATATACTTTTAAAGTACGTGACAAAGAAATTAACATAGATACCCATACTCAGAGTTTGTCTCATTCTCAAATTCCAAAAGTAGCACTTCCAAAGTATAAGGCTTGGGGTGATATTTTAAAATGGACCTTACAAGAAAACGTACCGGGAGAATTTCCATACACATCAGGGCTGTATCCCTTTAAAAGAACTGGAGAAGATCCAACCCGTATGTTTGCAGGAGAGGGAGGGCCAGAGAGAACCAATCGCCGTTTTCATTATGTCTCTCTAGGTATGCCGGCCAAACGTTTATCTACGGCCTTTGACAGTGTTACTCTTTATGGTAATGATCCAAATTTAAGACCAGATATCTACGGAAAAATTGGTAATGCGGGTGTGTCTATATGTTGTTTGGATGATGCAAAAAAACTCTACAGTGGTTTTGATTTGAGTGATCCTATGACCTCTGTAAGTATGACAATAAATGGGCCTGCACCCATGTTGCTTGGCTTTTTTATGAATGCCGCCATAGATCAAAACTGTGAGAAATATATCAAAGAGCACGGTTTAGAGAAAGAAGTAGCAAAAAAAATAAACACTATTTACAAGCAGCGCGGTGTGCAAAGACCAACCTATCAAGGTTCTTTGCCAGAGGGTAATGACGGGCTAGGGCTTCTTTTACTTGGTATTACTGGAGATTTAGTGTTACCAAAAACGGTGTATGATACAATAAAGGCAGACACCATGACCCAAGTGCGTGGTACCGTACAGGCAGATATATTAAAAGAAGATCAAGCACAAAATACCTGTATTTTCTCTACAGAATTTGCCCTGAGGCTCATGGGTGATGTACAAGATTATTTCATTAAAAATCAAGTACGTAATTTTTACTCTGTTTCTATAAGTGGGTATCATATTGCAGAAGCAGGTGCAAACCCAATCACACAGCTGGCTTTTACATTATCTAACGGGTTTACTTATGTGGAGTACTATTTAAGCCGTGGGATGGATATCAATAAGTTTGGGCCTAATTTATCATTTTTCTTCAGTAATGGGATTGATCCAGAATATTCTGTGATTGGTCGTGTTGCACGTAAGATATGGAGTAAAGCCATGAAAGATAAATACGGAGCCAATCCAAGAGCACAGATGCTGAAATACCATATCCAAACATCTGGCCGCTCGTTGCATGCTCAGGAAATAGATTTTAATGATATTCGTACCACCTTACAAGCCTTATACGCTATTAATGACAACTGTAATTCTTTACATACAAACGCTTATGATGAGGCCATTACAACCCCTACAGAAGAAAGTGTAAGAAGGGCTATGGCTATCCAATTAATTATTAATAAAGAATTAGGACTTGCCAAAAACGAGAATCCAATTCAAGGATCTTTTATTATTGAAGAGCTTACAGATCTTGTAGAAGAGGCTGTACTTAGAGAGTTTGATAGCATTACAGAAAGAGGCGGTGTTCTTGGTGCCATGGAGACAATGTACCAACGAAGTAAAATTCAGGAAGAGAGTTTGTATTATGAAACCCTTAAACATACAGGTGAGTTCCCTATTATTGGTGTAAACACTTTTTTAAGCAGCAAAGGATCACCAACTGTGCAGCCTGCAGAAGTTATTAGAGCTACAGAACAGGAAAAAGAACATCAAATACAAACCCTTTCCAATTTGCACACCGCTTTTGGTGAAAAAGCAGGGAAGAGTATCAAGAAAGTACAATACGCTGCCATAAACAATCAAAATATGTTTGAGCAACTCATGGAGGCAACCAAAGTATGTTCTTTAGGGCAAATCACAGAAAAATTATTTGACGTTGGTGGGCAGTATAGAAGAAACATGTAATTATTAAAAGTTACATGTTTTGGTTACAAGGTCAACATCCAAGTATTTTGGAGCGTTCTAAATTTTTTGAGCTCTTTTCTTAAAATGGGCAAAAAATCTTTCCCGTTACTGTGTGTTTTCTCTAGGCGTTTACAATTAGCATACAGCAGCTTGCTAAGACGCTCAACACTAGCTATGTGTTTGTGCTTTTCTTCCTGAAATAATTGTTGCTCTGCCTTTAAAATCTCTGGACCCAATGCTATAGATTGTTGGACCATATCTCCAGTTAGATACAAAGTTGGATCTTCATAGTTGTGAGGGTCTCTAATTGTAATATCATCAATAAGATACGAGGCGATACCTCTAGAGAGGGTAAATATCTCTAGTGCCTTTATGTAAAAAGGTGATTTAGGAAATGTATGTAGATGTATGGTTTTCATCAAACAAGATCATTTAATAATCTTTACCCAAAAGTAATAAGTTGTTTCGGTACTTGAGTATCGATATTAAAGTAAATACGTATATTTGGTTTAAATCTGTCTCTTATACACATCTCCGAGCCCACGAGACAGG
>CAJXUG010000065.1:0-10029 GCA_913060785.1 uncultured Flavobacteriaceae bacterium
TACACTATCCTCTTCGTCGGCAGCGTCAGATGTGTATAAGAGACAGTTACTATGCTATGGTTTTGTCTAAGGCGTTAGGGGTTGATTTTTGGTTATGAATACCTTAATTCCTGTTGCGATGCGACCATAGAATTGTATATTTACATCCATAAAAATTAAATTTTCATGGCTCAAAAAGTACGCGTTAGATTCGCTCCTAGTCCAACAGGACCTCTACATATTGGTGGTGTTAGAACGGCACTGTTTAACTATTTATTTGCAAAAAAACATGGTGGAGACTTTATTCTTCGAATAGAAGATACAGACCAAGGGCGCTACGTCCCTGGGGCAGAACAGTACATTGTAGAGGCAATGAGCTGGCTTGGTATTGCTTTTGACGAAAGCCCATCAAAACCTGCAAGTGTTGGTCCTTACAGACAAAGTGAGCGCAAAGAAATATACAAACAATACGCAGACACACTAATTAAGTCTGGCCACGCATATTACGCCTTTGATACGCCACAGGCGCTTGACAAAGAAAGAAAGGCCTGTGAAGAAAACTCAAAAACATTTATTTATAATTGGCACAACAGAGAAGCTCTAGACAACTCTCTATCACTTGGTTTGGAAGAAACCAGAGCAAAATTAAAGGCAGGGACACCTTTTGTGATTCGTTTTAAAACACCTCAAGACGAAATTTTATACCTCAACGATGTTGTTAGGGGCGCTGTAAAAATAGACACAAACCTGCTAGATGATAAGGTATTATTTAAAAGCGACGGAATGCCAACCTACCACTTGGCAAACATTGTTGACGATCACCTTATGAACATCACTCATGTAATTCGAGGAGAAGAGTGGCTACCCTCTCTTGCCCTGCATATATTATTATATAGAAGCCTTGGGTGGGAGGCGCCTATTTTTGCTCACCTGCCCCTTATTATGAAACCTACGGGCAAAGGAAAGCTAAGCAAAAGAGATGGAGACAAGATGGGTTTTCCTGTATTTCCTCTACAGTGGAAAACCCCAGACGGAGAGCTGTTCTCTGGGTATAGAGAAGATGGTTATTTGCCAAAAGGGGTGCTAAACATGCTTGCTTTTTTAGGTTGGAACCCAGGAACCGAGCAGGAATTATTTACACTTGAGCAGCTCATCGCTGATTTTAGCTTAAAGCGTGTTAACAAAGCGGGGGCAAAATTTGATCCAGATAAAACAAAATGGTTTCAGCAACAATATTTTCAACAAATAGACACTAGCGCTTTAACTAAAGAGTTTTCTGCTCTTTTAGATAAAAAAGGTGTTGAAACAACCCTAAATCTAGAGGTAATTGTGTCTTTAATTAAAGAGCGAGCGGTCTTTGTTGCTGATTTATGGGAGCAAGGGCGTTTCTTTTTTGAAAGGCCTGAAACCTATGACCAAAAAGCAGCTAAAAAGGCCTTTAAGGAAGATACGCCTTCCCTACTTTTGAGTGTTTGTGAAATTTTAGAGCAGCAAAGCACCTTTGATGGTGAAACAATTTCCAGGGAGGTCAAGAGCTGGCTAAGCAAAAAAGAAATAGGGTTTGGAAAAGTGATGATGCCCCTAAGACTTTCTTTGGTTGGAGCCATGCAGGGTCCTGATGTTTTTGAAATTGCTGCTGTGTTGGGTAAAAAAGAAACAATTTTAAGAATACAAAGCGCTATTAGTTTTATGAACAAAGCATCATAAAACAGCAATTTTTTTGTATATTCATTCGTATTAATTTTATAAATATCGTGTCATGGGAAGTACCCTTTTTTTAGTGCCTTTTTTAATGTTTGTTGTTTTTTTCTTGCTTTCAGGAATATTTACTGTAAAGCAACAAACCTCAGCTATAGTAGAGCGTTTTGGAAAGTTTTTAAGCGGCAGAAGCTCTGGTCTTCATTTTAAAATTCCGTTTGTGGATAGAATTGCAGGAAGAATAAACTTAAAAGTACAGCAACTTGATGTTTTAGTGGAAACCAAAACAAAAGATGATGTGTTTGTGAAGCTTAAAATTTCGGTACAGTTCCAGGTAATAAAAGAAAAAGTGTACGATGCTTTTTATAAACTAGAAAACCCCCATGATCAAATAACCTCTTATGTTTTTGATGTTGTTAGGGCGGAGGTTCCAAAAATGAAACTAGATGATGTTTTTGAAAGAAAAGACGATGTGGCTATTGCTGTAAAGAAAGAGCTTAATGACGCCATGATCAATTATGGGTATGACATTATAAAAACACTAGTAACAGACATAGATCCAGATGTACAAGTAAAGGCCGCCATGAACCGTATTAACGCTGCTGAAAGAGAAAAGGTAGCTGCAGAGTATGAAGGAGAGGCAGAGCGCATTAAAATTGTTGCCAAGGCCCGCGCGGAGGCAGAAAGCAAAAGGCTACAAGGACAAGGAATCGCAGACCAAAGAAGAGAAATTGCACGTGGTCTTGAGGAGTCTGTAGATGTATTAAACAATGTAGGGATTAACTCCCAGGAGGCCTCGGCGCTGATTGTTGTTACTCAGCACTATGACACGCTTCAATCTATAGGTGAGGCAACAAATACCAACTTAATTTTATTGCCAAACTCGCCACAAGCAGGAAGCAATATGTTAAATGACATGATCGCTAGTTTTGTAGCCAGCAATCAAATTGGTGAAGAGATGAAAAAAACCAATGCGGCTAAAGGTCTTGGTAAAAAAAACAAAACAAGTAAAAAACTTCCTCCTCAAAACCCAGCTATGGATAATGATGGTGTTGTTTTTTAATGGGTTCTATTTATTGGTTAATTTAAAAAAGCCCAACACAATGTGTTGGGCTTTTTTATTATTCTGCAAGTTTAGCCCAGGAGTCTCTTAGGCCAACAGTGCGATTAAACACCATTTTTTCTTGTGTTGTCTCTGGATCTACGGTGAAATACCCTAAACGCTGAAATTGTACAGTATCTTCTACATTTAAATCCTTTAAACTTGGTTCTCCGTAACCGGTAATGACCTTTAAAGAGTCTGGATTAATAAAATCCATAAAGTCTTTGTCTTTATGGGTATCTGGAGAGGGGTCTGTAAAGAGTCTATCATATAACCGTACCTCAACCTCTATTGCTTTATTAACAGCTACCCAGTGCAGGGTTCCTTTTACTTTACGTAAACTCTCCTGTGTGCCGCTTCCGCTTTTACTTTTTGGATCATAGGTGCAGTGAATTTCTGTAATATTTCCGTCGTTGTCCTTATCACAGCTTTCTGCTTTTATAATGTATGCATTTTTAAGACGCACTTCTTTACCAAGCTTTAGTCTAAAAAACTTTTTATTAGCCTCTTCTCTAAAGTCTTCCCGCTCTATATAAAGCGTTTTAGAGAACGGAACCTCTCTTGACCCTGCATCTGTGTCTTCTTGATTGTTTTCTGCCTCTAGCCACTCTGTTTGGTCTTCTGGGTAGTTGGTTATGGTTACTTTTACTGGATCTAATACAGCCATAACGCGGTTGGCCTTTTTATTTAGATCTTCTCTAACACTAAACTCAAGTCTAGAAACATCAATTAGATTATCGCGTTTTCCAACACCAATTCCTTGAGCAAAATTTTTAATAGCATCTGGAGTGTATCCTCTTCTTCTTAAACCAGATATTGTTGGCATCCTTGGATCGTCCCAGGAGTCTACAGCCCCTTCTTGAACAAGTCTAGCTAGTTTTCGTTTACTAACAAGGGTGTGGCTTAAATTTCTACGGGCAAATTCACGTTGTTTTGGACGCAGTTTTGAGCCGTCTACGAGTTGGTCTAAAAACCAATCGTATAGTTCTCTGTGGGGTAAAAATTCAAGGGTGCAGAAAGAGTGTGAAATTTGCTCTATATAATCACTCTCTCCGTGAGTCCAGTCATACATTGGAAAAATTTTCCAGTCTGTTCCTGTTCTGTGATGCGGTTTGTGTAGCGTTCTATATATCACAGGATCCCTCATGAGCATGTTGGTAGATTGGAGGTCAATTTTTGCGCGAAGCACATGGGCGCCCTCTGGAGCCTCACCTGTTTTCATTTGCTCGAAAAGAGCTAGGTTTTCTTCTACAGACCTATCTCGGTACGGGCCTGCTACCCCTGGCTGTGTTGGGGTTCCTTTTTGTAAGGCAATGTCCTCACTAGATTGAGAATCTACGTACGCCTTGCCTTGGTTTATTAGTAGTAACGCCCAAGAGTATAGTTGCTCAAAATAATCACTAGCATAACACTCTTTGGCCCAAGAATATCCTAACCACTGAACATCTTTTTTTATTGCATCCACAAAGCGCTGCTCTTCTTTGGTTGGGTTGGTGTCATCAAAACGAAGGTTCACAGGAGCGTTGTACTTTAACCCTAAACCAAAATTAAGACAAATAGAAGATGCGTGGCCAATATGCAGATACCCGTTTGGCTCTGGCGGAAACCTAAAAGACAAAGCCTCTTTTGAGTGAGTTGTTTTTAAATCCTCTTCTATAATTTGCTCAATAAAGTTGAGTGTTTCTTTTTCTTCAGACATTGTATATTGTGTTTTAAAACAAAGCACAAAGGTACGGATTCTTGTTAAAAAGCAGTGATTGTGTGGCGGTATCTAAACACATAATTTTATCTTTACAAAAAGCATACATTATGAGCTGTATTGAATTAAAAGATATTCGTGTTTACGCAAACCACGGCTGTTTAAGTGAGGAAGAAAAAATTGGAAGCCATTACCTAGTAAACCTAAGGGTTGAGTGTGATTTAAGTCAAGCTGCAAAAACAGACGCCTTGGAGGACACTATAGACTACGTAGGGCTTAATGATATTGTTAAAAAACAGATGGCTATACGTGCAAAACTTCTTGAGACTGTGGGGTATAGAATAATTAAAAATATTTTGGAGTCATTTTCTAGGGTATCCCACGTTAGTGTAACGGTCTCAAAATTAAACCCCCCTATTGGTGGAGATGTTAAACAGGTAAGTGTTACCATGACTTCTTAAATAGATAATTTCTATTTTTAGTTGTTGTTCTAAGGACTAATCTTATATATTTGCGTTCTGAAATTTAGCAAGCCTAGTGGTTTATTACAATTCAGTAAAAAAGGGCATCATGGCCGAGCGGCTAGGCAGAGGTCTGCAAAACCTTCCACAGCGGTTCGAATCCGCTTGATGCCTCAGTAAACCTTCAGTGAAAACTGGAGGTTTTTTTATTCTCCAGTATTAAATTGCACATCTAATCTTTCGATGTTTTTTGTTACCCCAGAGGGAAGCACTCCTTGGAACAACATAAAAACGCCAAAAAACACAATTAATATACTCACCCATTTTTTTGTTTTTATAACAACACGAGGGGTTAGTTTGTTTTTTAATTTTTTTGCGGCCGCTATTTTTAGTAGATCAACACAGAAAAAGACCGTTAATACAGTACCTAAAAATAATAAAACACCATTCTCAGAGCTTGTTAAAGCATTTGCTGCTATTATTGTTAATACCCAGCCAGAAAGCACACCAAAATTCACAAAATTGAGTAGAAAGCCTTTTAAAAATAAACCACCCAGATTTTTTTTAACACTTACGCCGTAGTGCTCTCTTACAATTTTAATAAAGTTTTTTGAGGTTCTTATGTAAGAAATAATTCCGTATGCAATCAAAATTACCCCGCCAAACACAAGTAAACCTGGATCGTCTTTTACGTGTTTTAATATTTTTGATGTACTAAAATAAGCTATTACAATAAAAACCACATCTGCAGACAGGGCGCCTAAATCAAAAAAAACACCCGCTTTGAAGCCTTTGGTAATACTTGTTTCAATTAAGGTAAAAAAGATGGGGCCAACCGCAAAAGCAAGAATAAAACCATATAAAGCGGCGTATGTTAATCCATCAAACATAGGGTTTAAATTTATATAGTTTCTGGTCTTTGCGCGAGCATTGTAAAATCAAGGTGTTTTCTAACCAAATCTGCATTTTTTACCCTTACATATACCTCGTCTCCAAGGGTGAAGGTGTTTTGGGTTTTTCTTCCAACAACAGCGTAATCTTCTTTTATAAATTCATAGTGGTCATCTCTCATGTCTTGAATACGAACCATACCCTCACATTTATTTGATACAATTTCTATATAAATACCCCACTCTGTTACACCGCTAATTACACCTAAGAAATCTTGATCTTGGTGATCTTTCATGTATTTGATTTGCATGTATTTAATACTGTCTCGTTCTGCCCTTGCGGCCAAACCTTCTCTCTCGCTGCTATGTCTACACTTTTCTTCAAAAGCTTCTTGTTTTGCTGTGGTGTTTGCGTCAAGGTAGTGTTGTAGTAGTCTATGAACCATTACATCTGGATACCTACGAATAGGAGAGGTGAAATGAGTATAATAATCAAAGGCTAGGCCGTAATGTCCAATATTGTTGGTGGTATAAACAGCTTTACTCATGGTGCGTATCGCTAATGTATCTACCATGTTTTGTTCTTTTGTGCCGTGTACATCTTTGAGTAATTTATTCATAGACTGCGCAGTAGATTTTTTATCCCTTGTGTCTAGTTTATACCCAAATTGCTTAATTATTTTTTCTAATGCGGCAATTTTTTCATCATCTGGCTCATCATGTACCCTGTATACAAATGTTTTTTTAGGGTTCTGTTTTCCTATAAACGCTGCTACACTTCTATTAGCAAGAAGCATAAATTCTTCAATTAATTTATTAGCGTCTTTACTTTCTTTAAAATATACTCCTTCTGGGTTATTGGTTTCATCCAGTTTAAAACGTACTTCTACTTTATCAAAAGAAATAGCACCATTATTCATTCTTTTTGTACGAATAATTTTAGCCAATCTATCTAATTCTAAAATAGCCTCTGCTATAGGTGTATCAACTTCATAAGCAGTATCTGTTATGGAAATTTCAGCAGGGATGTGTGTGTTTAATGCTGTTGTGTTATCTTGGTTGGCTTCAATAATTTGCTGCGCTTCTTCATAGGCAAATCGCGCGTCACTATAAGTAACTGTTCTACCAAACCACTGGTTTACAACCTCGGCATTAGTACTTATTTCAAATACTGCAGAAAAAGTATGTTTTTCTTCATGTGGGCGCAATGAACATGCTCCGTTACTTAAAATTTCAGGTAACATAGGAACAACTCTATCTACTAGATAAACAGAGGTTGCACGCTCAAAAGCTTCGTCATCAAGTATGGTTCCTTCTTTAAGATAGTGTGATACATCTGCAATATGAATTCCTATCTCGTGATTTCCATTTTCAAGGGTTTTAAAAGAAAGCGCATCATCAAAATCTTTTGCATCTTTTGGATCTATTGTAAAAGTGAGATCTTTACGCATATCTCTGCGTTTTTTAATTTCACTTTCTTGTATAGAGGTGTCTATTTTATTTGCAAACTCCTCAATAGCTTCTGGAAATTCATAAGGCAACCCGTATTGAGCAAGTATTGCGTGTATCTCTGTATGATGTTCGCCAGGCATACCTAATCTCTTTAACACAGTTCCGAAAGGAGAATCTGCTTTTTCTGGCCAATCATCAAGAGAAACTAGAACCATTTCTCCCTGCTGTGCTCCATTAAGATTATTTCTAGAAATAAAAATATCTGTAACCATTTTATGATCTGCAACATCTACAAAAGCAAAACGATCTGTAATATCTATTGTACCAACAAACTCAGTTTTTTTACGCTCTATAATTTTAGTTACTTCTCCTTCTGTTTTTCCGCCTTTTCTTCTTTTAAAAACATATACCTCTACAATATCTCCATTAAGAGACTTGTTTAGATTTTTACTTTTTACATAAATATCTTCTTCTAAATCTTCAACAATTATATATCCTTGACCTCGTCCAGCCATATCTACTCTACCAGTATAGTAGTTTTGAGATGGTGTTATTATATATTTTCCTCTATCCACCTCTTGTATGGTTTTTTCTACCTCTAAGAGTTTTAATTTTTTTATAATCTGGTTTCTACTACTAGGATCATCAAGACCTAATTTTGAAGCTAATTGTTTGTAATTATGAGGGTTACTATGGTCTTTTCGTAAAATAGCAAGGATACTTTGGGTAAGATTTTCAATTTTATTAGAAGAATTTCTTCTTTTTTGTCTTTTCATTATTTTTTCTTGTTCTCATACATTTTATGAGACACGTATTAATTTATAATTCTTAAAGGTATCGGTTTAAATAAAGTTCAGGATGAACTATAACTTACGTGAAGAAGATTTAAAATAAAACAAGTTTGTTTTAAACCAATCTATTAAGATTACCGCAAAGCTACACTTTTAATATTAAATGAATATTATTTTATAAATAACAAGTAAAAAATAGAGTTTCAATTGATGTAAAATAAGTACTATCTTTAGTGAAAAGTTAACTAATATGGAAGATTTTAAAACTGTGGCTATTTTCACTTTTGCAAGTGAGTATACTGTGTTACAACACTTATTAGAGCAGGCAGAAATCCGCTTCTTTTTTCAAAACGAAACAATGATTAGTGTTTTACCTTTTCATAGCAACGCAGTGGGAGGAATTAGACTAAAAGTGCATCCAGATCATGTCTTAGAAGCAACAGAAATTATTACTTCTCTTGAAGATCCTTCACATTTATCTATTGTGTAGTTTTTCTTCTTCGGAAATTTTAAAAACCGAAATCAATTTAAATTTATTTTTTATTACTGAACTATAATTTGCTTTACAGCAACTCCTTTATCTGTAGCTATTTTTACAGTATATGTTCCAGTATTAAATGCACTAACATTTATTGTAGAAGATGTTTGAGTAAGTACTTTTTTTCCTAACATATCATATATCACTACACCTTCAATAACAGTAGTATAATCTACTTTAATTTGTATGGTTTGTGAAGATGGGTTGGGATATACTAAAGTAGTGTTTTCTAAAGAAATATAGTTTGTTGTTAGTATTTGTGATAGATCAAATACACGTACAAGACCGCTTTGACCTCCATTAGAGTCATAACCATTTGCTCCAATTACCACTTTACTTCCATCGCCAGATAAACTAACTGAACTTCCTAAATAATCAAATGCTACATCACCTATAATTGAATCACCAATCTGCGTCCAAGAATTATTTAAATACTGAAATACTCTTACATCCCCAGATAGGTCTCCATTACTAGTATTCTTATATGAACCAGCAGTAATAACATTACCAAAACTAGAAATAGAAACACTACGGCCAAATCTTTCACCAAAATCAACACCATTAATACTTTCTCCTTTTTGAATCCATGAATTTCCATCGAATTTAAATATTTTAACCTGTCCAGACCCACTAACATTTACTGAATTAAGATAAGCCCCAATTACAATGGTATTTCCGTTTAAAGAAAAATCAATACTCCTACCAAATTGATCATCATCCTCTTCACCCTCTAAAGTTTGTCCAATTTTAGTCCATGCACCAGAAATATTTCTATAGATATTAACAGTATGAGCATAGAATAAGTTATTCTGATCAAATCCAACTAATTCTCTTAAATTAACAGCAAAAGTATTTCCTTCAGAAGATATATCAATGTCTCCCCAATAACGACTGTTGTCAATATTATTTTCTATTGTATTACCAATTTGAGTCCAAATATCATTAATAAGTTCATAAACCCTTACAGAATTACTAGAACGCATTACTAGTTTTGAGCCATCTGCCGATAAACTATGTTTGTATCCCGTAAAATCTGGAACAGTATTACCACCTATTGTATTTCCTAATTGTAGCCATTGACCTGATATTAATTTAAAAACTTTAATATAAGGAAGCGTTATTGTTACTGTACTATCTCCTTGGGCTCCAATAGAAACAATTGTACCATCACTTGAAATACAAACATTACTACCAAATTTTTCTCTTTCAAGATCACCTGTTAATGAAGCACCAACTTGTACCCATTGGTTATTAATATTTTTAAATACATGTGCATTACCTTGATTAGTATTAATTACATCATTAGAAGAAGCACCAATAATAATTGTTGTACCATCTGCAGATATATCAATCTTCTCATTTGACCCTATACCTGTCTCTTATACACATCTCCGAGCCCACGAGACAGGCAGAAATCTC
>CAJXUG010000066.1:0-9946 GCA_913060785.1 uncultured Flavobacteriaceae bacterium
AAGAGACAGCTCTTAAGCCAATGCATCAACAGTTTATAGAACCTACCAAAGAATTTGCAGACATCATTATACCAACCAACAAGCACAATACGGTTGCTGTTGATTTGATTAGAACTATTATTTCAGAAAGATTATAGCATATGGTCAAAGTTTCAGGAATAAAAAAAACAAAGTGGTACAAATGGCTGGGCAATAAATATGTGATTTTTATATTGCTGTTTTTAACTTGGATGTTTTTTTTTGATGCTAATAATTATTTTTTTCACAAAGAATTAAGTGATGATATCAAGGCCTTAGAAGAAAGTAAAGAGTTTTATAAAAAAGAAATAAAAAAAGACAGAGCTTTTATTGATAAAATGAAAGATAGCTCAGAGATGGAACGCTTTGCTAGAGAGAAATACTACCTCAAAAAAGAAAACGAAGATATTTACATCATAGAACATCAAGACTCTATTGAGTAAGGGCTTGGTTTTATGACAATACGCACTAATGAAGAAACATTTGTTGACAGATTTTAATCCGGTTTCCGCAAAAGCATGGAAGCAAAAAATACAGGTAGACCTTAAAGGTGCGGAGTATAATGAAACTCTAATAAGCAAAACATTAGAAGGGATACACATCAAACCTTTTTACCACAATGATGATGGTATTGCTGCCAAGGAGATTCCAGGAACTCCATCTAGCTGGAACATCACACAAGGAGTTTTTATTGATGATGTTAAAATTGCAAATAACATAGCTAAAGACGCACTAAAAAAAGGAGCCGAAGCGATTGTTTTTACGGCAGAAAAACCCTTTAATATCCCGAGTGTTTTTAAAGATTTTCCTTTTTCCAAAGCAACTATATATTTCGATTTCTCGTTTTTGGATTTCGAATTTGTTGAAGAACTTTCTTTATATCTCAATAAGCACAAGGCTGAATTTTATCTCAACATAGATCCCATTGGGAAACTTTCAAAAGAAGGAAATTGGTTTAAAAGCCAAAAAGAAGATTTTAACGCACTTCAAAGCCTTTCACAGACTGGAAATACTATTTCTGTAGATACAACAAACTATCAAAATGCAGGGGCCAACATGGTGCAGCAATTGGCTTATGCCCTTGCCCATGCCAATGAGTACCTAAATCATCAAACTACAAATAGTATTACTTTTAAAATAGCAACTGGCACGCACTACTTTTTTGAAATAGCAAAAATACGCGCGCTAAGAATTCTATACGCTAGTTTAGCCAAAGAGTATGACTGCTCACAAACATGCCATGTGATAGCTCAGCCCTCAAGACGTAACAAAACAGTGTATGATTACAATATAAATATGCTACGAAGCACCACAGAGGCTATGTCTAGTGTGCTTGGAGGTGCAGATGCGGTTTGCAACATGCCTTATGATGTATTGTACCATAAAAGCAATGAATTTGGAGAACGTATTTCTCGAAACCAATTATTGATATTAAAGGCAGAAAGCTATTTTGATGTGGTAAGCAATCCTGCAGATGGAGCTTACTACATAGAGAGTGTAACCCAAGAATTGGCCTCAAAAGCATTGGAACTTTTTAAACAAATTGAAGATGGTGGCGGTTTTATAAAACAACTACTACAGGGAGACATCCAGAAAAAAATTAAAGAAAGTGCTAGCAAACAGCAAGCCCTTTTTGACAATGGTAGCATAACATTACTTGGCACAAACAAACATCCAAACCCAATGGACCTTATGAAAGAAAACTTAGAACTGTTTCCTTTCTTGAAGAGTAATCCTAGAAAAACATTGATTCAACCCATTATAGCAAAACGTTTGGCAGAAGCTATAGAACAGGAAAGACTTAGTCATGAGTAGAAAAGATGTATCCAACATAACCTTACAAAACAACACTCAAAGTGGTGTCTCTGGTGATAAAAAAACTGCATTCAAAACTGCAGAGGGCATTGCTATTAAAAATCGTTACAGCAAACAAGATGTAACTACTTTAAAACACTTAGATTTTGCGGCCGGTATAGCTCCCCATTTAAGAGGGCCTTATGCCACTATGTATGTAAAAAGACCCTGGACCATTAGGCAATATGCAGGGTTCTCTACCGCCGAGGATAGTAATGCATTTTATAGACGTAATCTAGCTGCTGGTCAAAAAGGGCTTTCTGTTGCCTTTGATTTGGCCACACATAGAGGCTATGATAGTGATCATGAGCGTGTTGTTGGAGATGTTGGTAAGGCCGGAGTTGCCATAGATAGCGTTGAGGATATGAAAATTTTGTTTGATCAAATTCCTTTAGACAAAATGAGCGTATCAATGACCATGAATGGAGCAGTGCTTCCTATTATGGCATTTTACATTGTAGCTGCTCAAGAACAAGGTGTTGCGTTAAAAGATCTTGCAGGCACCATTCAGAACGATATTTTAAAGGAGTTTATGGTACGTAACACATACATCTACCCTCCTACACCATCCATGAAAATTATAAGTGATATTTTTCAATACACGTCAAAGAACATGCCTAAGTTTAACAGCATTTCTATTTCTGGATATCATATGCAAGAAGCGGGTGCTACCTGTGATATAGAATTGGCATACACACTAGCAGATGGGCTGGAATACATTCGTAAAGGCTTAGATGCAGGGATGGATATTGACACCTTTGCCCCGCGTCTATCATTCTTTTGGGCAATAGGTATGAATCATTTTATGGAAATCGCTAAAATGAGAGCTGCCAGGATGTTATGGGCAAAACTAGTGAAACAATTTAACCCAAAAAATCCAAAATCTTTAGCCCTAAGAACGCATTGCCAAACAAGTGGCTGGAGCCTAACGGAGCAAGATCCTTTTAATAATGTTGCACGCACATGCATTGAAGCCTCTGCAGCAGCCTTTGGAGGAACACAGTCTTTACACACCAATGCCCTTGACGAGGCCATTGCCCTACCCACAGACTTTAGTGCTCGTATTGCAAGAAACACACAAATTTATCTGCAAGAAGAAACCCATATCACAAAAACAGTTGATCCTTGGGCTGGTAGCTATTATGTAGAAAACCTAACCAATGATATTGCCATCAAAGCATGGGCACTTATTGAGGAAGTTGAAGAATTGGGCGGCATGACAAAAGCCATTGAAGCCGGCATACCAAAATTACGTATAGAAGAAGCTGCTGCAAGAAAACAAGCCCGTATAGACAGCGGTCAAGACATTATTGTTGGTGTCAATAAATATAGACTAGAAAAAGAAGACCCATTACAAATTCTAGATGTAGACAACCAAATGGTTAGATCCTCGCAACTAGAGCGCCTAGCAAGTATAAAAGCCGGTAGAGACAATCAAAAAGTAGCTGCCAGTTTAAAAGCTTTAACACATGCTGCTAAATCGGGAACAGAAAATTTACTAGATTTGGCAGTAATAGCGGCCAAACAAAGAGCTACTCTGGGAGAAATTAGTGATGCATTGGAAGTAGCTTTTGGTAGGTATAAAGCTCAAATTAAATCATTTAGTGGCGTGTATAGTAAAGAAATAAAGAAAGATCCATCCTTTGCAAAGGCAAGAGAACTCGCAAATAAATTTGCCGAGTTAGAAGGTCGTAGACCAAGAATCATGATTGCTAAAATGGGGCAAGATGGTCATGACCGAGGTGCAAAAGTTGTAGCTACTGGCTATGCAGATGTTGGCTTTGATGTAGATATTGGCCCATTGTTTCAAACCCCAAAAGAAGCAGCGCAACAGGCCATAGAAAATGACGTGCATATTCTAGGTATCTCTTCATTGGCGGCTGGTCACAAAACACTAGTACCGCAGGTTATTGCTCAAATGAAAGAGTTTGGCCGAGAAGACATCATGGTAATAGTAGGTGGTGTGATACCTGCTCAAGATTATCAATTTTTGTTTGATGCCGGTGCGCTTGCAGTCTATGGACCAGGAACAAGAATTAGTGACGCGGCCATAGAAATGCTTAACATCTTAATAGATTCTGTGGCAGAGTAATGCCTTTTTAGCTTAAGGTAATATTCTCCAAAACCAAATACTATACCAGGGCTTAAAATTGAATGCAAATTCAACAAACAAGCTATTTTTTATCGCTGTATATCCTAAAAATACGCTGTCTTTTTACACCTAAAAAGATGTTCACTATCTGTTAACAAAAATGATTTTAGATTCGGTTATTAAATAGTATTTTTACTATTAAATCAAGACATATTAATGGGTAAAATTATTGCAATTGCTAACCAAAAAGGAGGCGTAGGAAAAACTACCACTTCTATTAACCTAGCAGCATCTTTGGGTGTTTTAGAAAAAAAAGTACTTCTAATTGATGCAGATCCACAGGCAAACGCTACTTCTGGTTTAGGCATAGATGTTGAGGCTGTTACCAATGGTACCTATCAATTACTAGAGCATTCTACAACGGCCAAAGATGTCATTGTAAAAACAACTTCTCCTAATCTTGATTTAATACCGGCTCACATTGATCTTGTTGCTATTGAAATAGAACTAGTAGACAAAAAAAACAGAGAGTACATGCTCAAACAAATGGTCACAGATCTAAAAAAAGACTATGACTATATCATAATAGATTGCGCTCCCTCTCTTGGATTATTGACCCTAAATGCCTTAACTGCTGCAGATGCTGTTATCATACCTATACAATGTGAGTATTTTGCCCTTGAAGGACTCGGCAAGCTTTTAAATACCATAAAAAGCGTACAAAAGATACACAATCCAGAGTTGGATATCGAAGGCTTACTACTTACCATGTATGATTCTAGATTAAGATTATCAAATCAAGTAGTAGAAGAGGTGAAAAAACATTTTGATGCTATGGTATTTAATACAATCATTCAGCGCAATGTGCGTTTAAGTGAAGCCCCTAGTTACGGAGAAAGTATCATTAGTTATGATGCAAGTAGTAGAGGTGCCAATAATTACCTGAGTTTGGCAGAAGAATTAATACAGAAAAATAAATAAAAGTAAATCGCCTAGCAAATATAATATGGCTAAAGCAACAAAAAAACAAGCACTAGGACGCGGCCTTTCTGCACTTTTGAAAGACCCATCCAACGACATTCAATCTGCAAATGATAAAAATGCCGACAAGGTTGTAGGGAATATTGTGGAGCTTGAATTAACTGCCATTGAAGTAAACCCATTTCAGCCCAGAACCAGTTTCAACGAAGATTCACTTTTAGAACTTGCATCTTCTATCAAAGAATTAGGTGTTATACAACCTATTACAGTGCGTAAACTTGGTTTTAACCAATACCAACTCGTTAGTGGTGAGCGTCGTTTTAGAGCATCTTCTCTTATAGGGCTTACGAGCATACCGGCATACATCCGTATTGCCAATGATCAAGAATCATTGGAAATGGCACTGGTAGAGAACATACAACGTGAGGATCTTGACCCTATTGAAATTGCGCTCTCCTACAGGCGCCTTATAGAAGAAATTGATTTAACACAAACCCAAATGAGTGATCGGGTTGGTAAAAATAGATCAACTATAGCCAACTATTTGCGATTACTAAAATTAGACCCTATCATACAAACTGGTATGAGAGACGGTTTTATCACTATGGGACACGGTAGAGCACTTATCAATATAGAAATTGCAGATACACAACTTGAAATTTATGGGAAAATTCTAGCAGATAAATTATCTGTGCGTGAAACAGAAACTTTAGTAAGAGGTAAAAAAGGACCTACATCTTCATCAAAGAAAACTGTTAAAATAGCACCTAAATATGCACTTAAAGCAAAAAAGCAGTTAATCAAATCATTTAACTCTAATATAGAGGTTAAAGTAAATGAGGCAGGTAAGGGGCAGTTTATTGTACCTTTCAAAAACAAAGAAGATTTTGACCGCCTACTCAAGCTACTCTCACGTGAAGCATAAACTCCTCTATATTATTTTATTTTTTGCAAGCATACCATTGATTGCTCAAGGACAGGTAAATTCTGTTTCAAAACAGATCAATGTCGTTGTTGAAGATACTATAACTCAAAAACAAGCTTATGACCCTCTAGCACCTGCTAGAGCTGCTTTTTATTCTGCAGTACTGCCAGGGCTTGGCCAAATGAGCAATAGAAAATACTGGAAAATACCTATAATCTATGCAGGAATTGCAACAGGTGTCTATTTTTACATGAAAAATGATGCAGATTACAATCGTTTTAGAGATGCCTACAAACGTAGACTTGCCGGATATACAGATGACGAGTTTTATGGTACAGGTACCACACCACTGATTTCAAACAATAGACTAATTGATGCCCAGAAAAGTACCCAAAGAAATAAAGACGTTAGTATTATTGTATCGCTAGGTTTTTATTTACTAAACATCATAGATGCAAACGTAGATGCGCATTTAAAACAATATGATATTAGTGATGATCTATCTATAACGCCAAAACTAAATACAAATAATATAGCTCAGCCAAGTTATGGGCTTAGCCTTAGATATACATTAAAATGAAAATAGCGCTCTTAGGATACGGAAAGATGGGAAAGATTATAGCACAAATAGCTGTACAAAGAGGTCATGAAATTGTTTATAAATCTAGTGCATCTACTCAAAGTGGAAATTTTAAAGAGGCACAAATTGCCATAGAATTCTCTACTCCACAGGCAGCTGTAGAGAATATCAAAAAGTGTTTTAAAGCGAAAATTCCAGTAGTATGTGGCACTACAGGATGGTTAGATCAAAAAAAAATCATAGAAGAGGCTTGCCAAAACAGTACTGGTAGTTTTATTTATGCTTCAAACTTTAGTATTGGCGTGAATTTGTTTTTTAATCTGAATGAACATGTAGCCAAATTAATGAAGCCCTGGAGTGATTACAAAGTTGCTATAGAAGAAATTCATCATACAGAAAAAAAAGATGCTCCTAGTGGCACGGCAATAACATTAGTAGAAGACCTATTACCCTATACAGATAAGAACACATGGAGTTTAGATAATACCACACCAGACACTATAGGTATAACTTCTAAAAGAGAAACAGATGTAAAAGGTACACACAGTGTTGCTTTTACATCAAAAATAGATACTATAACTATTAAACACGAGGCGCACAGTAGGGAAGGCTTTGCAATGGGAGCCGTTATTGCTGCAGAATTTCTTTTAGATAAAAAGGGAATTTTTACCATGAAAGATGTTCTTGGGCTGTAACTTTTATGATATATAGGGACATATAGCAAAGAAATAGGGTTTCACAACCGAATGATTAAAAAAGTTTTAAAAGAAAAATATATACTATGAGTTTAATAGAATGGTTGATGGTGGTGCTGGTAATCCAGGTAATCCATTTTTTAGGTACGTGGAAATTTTATGTTGCAGCAGGTAAAAAACCTTGGCAAGCAGCTATGCCCATATACAATGCTATTGTATTGATGCACATTATTAAAAAACCTTGGTGGTGGACACTTCTTTTATTTATTCCTATTGTAAACCTTATCATGTTTCCTGTTTTGTGGGTAGAGCTATTAAATAGATTTGGAAAAACAAGTATCCAAGACACTCTTTTGGTTATTTTCTCTGGAGGATTGTATTTGTTTTATGTTAATTACACACAAGAACTTACTTATTTAGAAGATGAAAATTTAAAAAAACCAAACGCACTGGTAGAATGGATTGGATCTTTAGCATATGCTATAGTTGCGGCCACCATAGTACACACGTATGTGATGCAACCTTTTGTGATACCCACTTCTTCACTAGAAAAAACACTCTTAGTGGGTGATTTTCTATTTGTGAGTAAGTTTCACTTTGGTGCCCGCACACCTATGACCCCTATCGCAATGCCAATGATGCATGATGTTTTTATGGGTACAAAAGCAAAGTCTTATATTTCAAAACCGCAGCTGCCAAGTATAAGAATAACTGGTTTTGAAGATATTGAGCACAATGATATTGTGGTATTTAATTGGCCTATTGACAATTTTATAGATATTGGGCCACCTCCCTCTGGAGAAATGTATAAGCCCATTGATAAAAAATCAAATTATGTTAAACGTTGTGTTGGACTCCCTGGAGATTCTCTCGAGGTTCGTGATGGATATGTCTATATAAATGGCACAAAGAACGATTTACCAGATCGTGCAAAATTACAATTTGCCTATACTATTACATCAAAAAGTGTTTTAGTAAAAGTTGACGGTCAAAGAAGGCTTTTGCCAGAGCCAAACAACTACTTCTCCAATAGATATGGAGTAAGTGATATGTATGCCACAGCGCTAGATAGAGCTACGGGAGTATATACTTATACAGCTCATTTAACAGATAAGGCATACCAAGGTATTAAAAACTACCCAGATGTGATAAGCGCAGAAAGAAAGATGGCAGAAAAAGGCATGAAAGATCAGGGGATATTTCCTCAGACTGCTGCAAATTCATGGAACAATGATCATTTTGGCCCTATTTACATCCCACAGGCAGGAAAAACAGTCGCTATTACTCCAGAGAGTATTGCTTTTTATAAACGTATTATAGAGGTTTATGAAGGAAGTGAAATGGGCATAGATAATACCATAACACAAAATGGTACTACTGTCCTTTTAAACGATAAACCCATCTCGCAGTACACCTTTACTATGGATTATTATTGGATGATGGGAGATAACAGGAATAACTCTCAAGATGCCCGTTCTTGGGGATATGTACCTATTAATCATGTGGTAGGGAAACCCGTTTTTGTGTGGATGAGTTTTAACAGTAAAGCGAAAGGCTTATTTAATAAAATACGCTGGGATCGTTTCTTCACCACCGTTAGTGGTAAAGGAGAAACAACCTCTTATTTCATTCCGTTTTTAGCACTACTAGCAGGATGGTTTGGTTTTCGCTGGTTTCAAAAAAGAAGAAAGAAAGCATAACTAAAAAGTGGAACGACATATCCTAATTTATCCTAGCTACTTCCCCTCTATTGCAACAATGGTTGCAATGGCAAAGGCAGATAAAATCACCCTGGAGACACAAGACAATTATCAAAAACAAACCTACAGAAACAGAACTTATATAGCGCACAGCAATGGGAAACTAATATTAAATATACCCATACGGCATTCAAAAAGTACACGGCATCAAAAAACAAAGGATGTAACTCCAGAAAACAACTTTTCGTGGCTAGCAGAACATTGGAAATCTATACAAGTTGCTTATAGAACCTCTCCCTATTTTGAATTTTATGAGGATGATTTGGCACCCCTTTTTAAAGAACCTGTTTTAAAATTACAAGGTTTTAACATTCAAATACTAGAAACTATTGCAGAGCTCATTGGTCTAGAAGCTCCAATTACAACATCAAGTGTGTTCCAAAAACACACCCAATTACAAGATATGCGCCACTTGGCAAATTGTAAAAAAGAACCTAGCTATAATTTTGACACCTACCATCAAGTTTTTGAGGGTAATCATGGCCATATCGAGAATTTATCTATTTTAGATTTGTTATTTAATGAAGGGCCCAACACTTTAAATTATTTGCAAAGCCAAACTCTTTAGAGAGCACCTATTTAGGTAAACCAAAGACAGCCGCAATAGGGAAATGATCTGAGAAGGTTTGCTCTAAAGAAGTAAACTCTAAAACCTCCAACTCTTTTGATCCAAATATGTAATCAATGCGCATTGGGTAAAAATCAAACATAAAGGTAGTTCCCAAACCGCTACCCTTTTCTATAAACGTGTCTTTCATGCCACTAAGTAGTTTTCTATATACATAAGAAAATGACGTGTTGTTAAAATCTCCCCCTAAAATAACAGGATGTTTTGAGGCCCTTATATGGCTTAGCAAAATTTCAACTTGATCTTGCTGTCTTTCAAATCTAGCCCCTGTTCTATTAAACAATTGTTCCTTGTCTTGCTTTTGCAAAGAATTTACAGATGCGGTTATGCCTAAAGATTTTAAATGCACATTATAAAGCCTTAGAGTCTGTCTCTTATACACATCTCCGAGCCCACGAGACAGGCAGAAATCT
>CAJXUG010000067.1:0-9886 GCA_913060785.1 uncultured Flavobacteriaceae bacterium
TTCGTCGGCAGCGTCAGATGTGTATAAGAGACAGCAGAAAGTTAAAGTATGTAAATATTAAAGCCAGTGTTTTAAAAAACTCAAAAAACGAACCCTACGCATATCAAACCATCATTAGAGATATCACAAAAGAACATCTTGTAGAACAAAAATTAAAAGAACAACAAAAAATAATAGTCACCGAAAGTTTAGTGTTAAAAAACCTACTAGACAATCCAAATGTTTTTGAAAATGGCAATGCTATTGTAAAAATCATCTCAGACTACCTGGGTACAGATGACTGTGTGTTCTATGCTATTATAGAAAATAAAATAATTCAAGTAGCTGCAACAAATCAAAAGCTAGATAGTGAAAACAACATCAAAAATGCATTACAAATAAATTTTGGAGAGGGTATTGTAGGCAAAGTCGCTCAAAGTAAAAAAGGAATCATTGTCAACAATACAAGTAAGCATAAAGAGTATATTGTTGATGATCAAATTAGACTCTCAGAAATAACAGTGCCTATTTTGTTAGACAATGAGTTAATTGCCATTATAGACGCAGAACATCCAGATAAAAACTTTTTCAAAAAAACACACTTAGATTTTTTATCACAAATCTCTTCTCTTGTTAGTGTTACCCTCAAAAAAAACATCGTCGAACTTGAAAAATCCAATAAAGAAATAGAGCTGGATATTACTAGAAATAGATTACAGCTTATTTTTGAAAGCTCCTCGGATGCAAAGGCTATAGAATCAATAGACGGCTTTATAGAACAAGTGAGTCATGCATTTTTAGATTTGTTTAAAATACCTGTAAGTGAAATATCTAATATTATAGGAACAGATTGTGAGTCTGCTCGTAATATGCTAAAAACGAATTTTGTAGATGAAAATTTATTTTCTAAAAGAATTCAGGAAATTGTAAAAGAAGAAGCAACCGTTATTGATGAAATGTTAGAGTTAAAAGATGGTAGAATTTTATCTCGTGACTATAATCCAATTTTTAAAGATGGAAAACCCACCGCACATCTTTGGACCTATAAAGATGTTACTTTAATTGTAAACTATGACAAATCCTTACATTTTCAAAGCAAAAAGTACAAAAGTATTATTGAGAACATGAATTTGGGCCTTATGGAGGTTGATAATGATGAAGTTATATTAAATGTAAATAATGCCTTTGTAAAAATGTGTGGGTATAGCCCTGAAGAACTTGTTGGATTTAAAGCCAGAGACATACTCTTGGACGGGAAAAAACAGGAGTACATGCAACAAAAAGTAGAATCAAGAAAAGAAGGCGTCAAGGATCTGTATGAGATGGAAATACAAACCAAAACCGGAGAAACAAAATACTGGCTTATTAGTGGTGGGCCCAACACCAATATTAATGGAGAGGTAATTGGATCTATTGGAATACACCTAGATATTACAGAATTAAAAATGTTAAATATAAAGGCAGATTCATTGATTAATGATTTAACGGTAAGAAATGAAGAGCTTTCTCACTATGCCCATATAGTATCACATGATTTAAAAACTCCACTGAGAACAATCTCAACATGTATTAATTGGCTTTTGGAGGACAATACAGAGACTTTAGACAAAGAAAGCAAAGGATACATAGATACTGTTGAAGAGGCTATTAACGATATGGATAAGCTTATCTCGAGCACTTTACAATACACAGAGATAAGAACTTCCAGAAAAGTAGCAACAAAACAACTACCACTTCAAACTGTGGTTGATTCTATTATTAGTTTTTTAACTAAAAACGAGAGAAATGATTTTAATTTCAATGTGGTAAAACCATTACCCGTTATTAATTTAACAGAAGTAAAGGCAAGACAGGTATTTCAAAACCTCATTGAAAACGCATATAAATACCGAGACCAAACCAAAAAAGGATTTGTTAATATAGACTGGAAGGAAGACAACGGGTTCTATCAGTTCTCTATCCAAGACAATGGAATAGGGATTGACCAAGAGCACTATGATTTGGTTTTTGAAGCCTTTAAAAAACTAAACAACCGAACAGACTCCAGTGGTATTGGACTATTTATTATTAAAAAAATAATCACCTCTGGTGGAGGTAAGATATGGATAGAGTCTGAAAAAGGAGTGGGTACTACATTTTTCTTCACCATACCTAAGTAACATGAATTGATGCAAAAAAGTATCAAAAAATATAATTAAAACTACACCTCTCTTTTTAGTAACAAAGGGCTCGGTTTTAGATGTATGATACCAACAAAGTGTAATAACTGCATAATTTTATAGGTTACATCAATCTCATGCCAGCGCACACCTCCAAAGTTAGGACTACTACTATGTTTGTGATGATTGTTATGATACCCCTCACCCATCATTAAAAAATCAAATTTAAACAGGTTTTTAGAAGTATCCTTTGATTTGAAATTTACATATCCAAAAATATGACCATACCAATTAATAATAACACCATGTATGGGAGCCATCAATAAAACAACTGGAAATAACAACCATTGCCAAAGAGAAGTTGTGTACACAAAAAAGAATGAGAAGTAGGCAATACTCCAGGCCAAACGAGAAACCCAAGAGCTTGCAAAATCATCAAAACGTTTCCACTGCGGAACGTTTTTAGTAAACTTTGGGGCTACTTCTATTTGCTGTTTGTTAATTTGATAGTATATATTTTTAGTTTTCCACATCATGGAAAATATATTTAAATCATATTTAGGAGAGTGAGGATCTTTTTCAGTATCTGCGTATGCGTGGTGCATCCTGTGCATTACCCCATATCCATAAGCGCTCAAATAATTTGAACCTTGAAAAACCCATGTTAAAATAAAGGTGATACGCTCAACTGTTTTAGACATGGTATAGGTTTGATGTGCAGCATATCTGTGAAGAAAAAACGTTTGAAAAAAAAGCCCGCCGTACCAAAGCACGATAATAAACAATAGTATGATCATAAGAATAAGTATACTACAAAAATAAAGGTAGTAGCAGCAGTAAACAATGAACCTAAATCAATAAATACGTTTTCTTATTCGGCTTAGCGCCTGAGGAGTTACACCAATATAAGAACTTATATATTTTAGAGGTATAACACTTAAAAGTTCTGGACGCTCTTCAAATAATGAAATATAGTGCTGCTCTGCCGTTAAATTAAGTAAAGATTGTTCTCTTTTAGATTTTATTAAAAACAAACGCTCAGCTGTTAACCTACCTATTAAATTACCAAACTGCGTGTGTTGATATACATCTTGCAAATCTGTATATGAAATACTATACATGTGAGTATCTGAGAGTGTTTCCAGCTCATACAATGATGCCCTTCTAGTTAAAAAAGAATCATAGGCGCTTATAAATTGGTTTTTGAAACTAAAGCCAAAAGTCACTTCTTTTTCTTTTAACTCTTTAGGTATATAGAGTCTAACTAGACCTTTATCGATAAAAGAAATATGATTTTCTACCGCTCCGTATTTTAAAAAAATAGTGCGTTTTTTGAAAACTCTAAGTACAAGTTTGGAAGAGAAATACTCCCAATCTGAATCTGAAATCACAGAGATTTCTTCAATATGTTGTCTTATAAACTCCATGTATAATCTATTGGATTTTAATTAATTGTTTTTTTACAAGAAATAGTAAACAATTAACTAGGGCAGCCATTTCTTCTCAAAATTTGGCGCTCGTTTTTCTAAAAAGGCATCTCTTCCCTCTTTAGCCTCATCTGTCATGTAAGCCAGACGCGTTGCTTCTCCAGCAAATACTTGCTGGCCCACCATACCATCATCTGTTAAATTCATCGCAAATTTCAACATTTTAATAGATGTTGGAGACTTACCTAAAACTTCTTGAGCCCAATCAAAGGCTGTTTGCTCTAATAAATCATGAGGTACCACAGCGTTTACCATCCCCATTTCAAAGGCCTCTTGCGCAGTATAGTTTCTTCCTAAAAAGAAAATTTCTCTTGCTCTTTTTTGACCCACCATCTTGGCTAGATATGCGCTACCATAGCCCCCATCAAAACTAGTTACATCTGCATCTGTTTGTTTAAAAATAGCATGTTCTTTACTTGCCAAGGTCATGTCACACACAACGTGCAGGGAGTGACCACCACCAACAGCCCAACCCGGGACAACGCAAATAACAGCTTTAGGCATGAAACGAATCATACGCTGAGCATCTAAAATATTTAGCCTATGGTATCCATCATCTCCTACATAGCCCTTTTCACCTCTAGCCTTTTGGTCTCCACCACTACAAAAGCTCCAAACCCCGTCTTTACTTGAGGGTCCCTCTGCTGATAATAAAACCACGCCAATGCTAGTATCTTCCTGGGCATCATGTAGCGCGTCAAGTAATTCAGAAGTGGTTTTTGGTCTAAAAGCATTTCTAACCTCTGGCCTATTAAATGCAATACGGGCCACGTTATTAGACTTTTTGTAAGTAATATCTGAGTATTCTTTTACGGTTTTCCAGTTGGGTATCATAAGTGATTTGTATTTTAGCTCAAATATAACAATTAGCAAGTTGATCCAATATGCTTTAATTTCAAATTATGAAAAACCTATTTACAATCATCGCGATACTTTTTAGTGTTGGTATGTCTTTTTCACAAAATGATTTTGAAACAAGGTATTATACCATTAATGCTAATACCTTGATAATCCCACCTAGTATTGGGTCTGTTTTGGATGAAATGCCAGATAAAATTAATAGCTCCTTCACACTAGGAGAGGCTCCAAGTTATCAAAACACTTTAAATACAAACGCAATAAGCACAAGTAATTACTGGCAACCTGTAGATATTGCTTTGGCAATGACTAGTAATACCGTTGCATATAACAACTCTCAATTTAACACCACTAAACTACAAGAAAAACAATTTGGTTTTTCTATACAAGGTAACGGCGGAAATACAAGTTTTGAATTTGGTGACGGTCAAACCAGGGTACGCAATGATGTTTATAAAGACCAGAGTACGCCCTTTTTACAAAATGGATACCAAAGGCCTTATTATAGAACAAACCCTTTTAGGGTAAATAGAGGTATTTACTATGGTAATTAATGGTATTTACACCATTTGATCTATCAGCTCTATACCATCAGGCTTGATTGCTATTTGTTTGTCTTTATAGAGTGTGCCAATGGCTTTTTTAAAGCTTTTTTTACTCATCCCTAACTCATTTTTAATGGCCTGTGGGTCAGACTTATCATGCAGTGGCATAAAACCTCCAGCTGCCTTAAGTTCATCTAATATAAAATTGGCATTAGGCTCTATACTTCTATATCCTGGAGATTGTAATACTACATCTATCTTATTGTCCTCTCGTACGCTTTTCACAAAAGCTTTCATGGTATCTCCAGTACGAATATCCTCGAAAATATCATTAATAAAGATAAGGCCTTTGTGTTTACCGTTAACAATAACATTGGCCCCAAGGTCTGTAATATGAGTTACCATAATGGCAATCTCATCAAATTTTTCTAGCGTTACAGTATCGTTATTTAAATATTTATTTGTTTTACTAGAACCCACCAACCTGTTTGTTTGCTCATCCATAGACAAATAAACAATATACCAGTTACCTACCTTCATAGGCCTTGCTTGTTCTTTAAATGGGACAAATAATTGTTTCTGTACACCCCAATCCATAAAGGCTCCAAACTCATTTACATCACTACAATGCAGATACCCAAAATCATTAAGATGTACATGAGGGGTTAAGGTAGTTGCAACTGGGCGCTCTTCATAATCAAGGTATACAAACACCTTTAGCATATCGCCAATGTTGAAATTCTCTGGTTTGTATCTATGTGGTAGTAAAACTACATTTTCTTCTGTATCACCTAAATACAAGCCGGGATCTGTTTCCCTTAAAATCTCTAATGTATTGTATTCTCCTAATCGTATCATAGCGGCAAAGGTACACTTTTCATCCATCAAAAAAATAATAACTAGTCTAATAAACTAGGTGCCCATTGGTTACAAAAAAGCAAACAAAAAGCTATTTTATATAGTCAAAATAGGACAACAGTACAGTGTCATTAATAGCTGAAGGAGTGAAAATCTCTAAAATTTGTGGAGTTTCAGAGTTATCAAAAAAAGTTGCAAGTTGCGCCATTAAAGAAGGCATGTCATTGGCGCTTTGGTACCCAAAACCATGCATTTCACTTAGCTGCTTGGCAGTTAGTTGATGCCTGGTTTCAAAAAACGTACTGAAAGAGGGAACCTCTTTAGCGTCTGGCAGAATCCTGAAGATACCACCACCACTATTGTTTATGATAATAATTTTAAAATCACTAGCAATATATTGGTTCCACAGTGCATTGCTGTCATAAAAGAAACTCAAATCACCTGTTATAAAAACCGTTGGTGTTTTACAAACGTGCGCAGCACCGATAGCCGTAGATGTGCTGCCATCTATACCGCTGGTTCCTCTATTACAAAAAACAGAATGTGAGGGGTTCATTTCAAATAATTGCCCGTAGCGTATGGTTGAACTATTACTTAACTGTAATTGAATGTTATTGGGTAGCGTTTTAAAGAGTTGAGAGAAAACCAAAAAGTCTGAAAATGGAATCTCCTTAAGATACAAATCGTGTTTTTGTAATCTTTGGTTTTTAACTCTTAACCAATCCTGTTGGTAGGTACTAATGGTTTTTTGGGTATGGGATAAAAATTCTTTAAAAAAGTGATTTGGAGAACAAGGCACATGCTTGGTCAAACAAAAATAAGTGTCAAATGCTTTTTTTGAATCTATATGATAATGAACCTTTGTCGGATAATCCCTTAAAAACTTCTTTATTTTTTTTGATACCACCATACCTCCAAAAGTGATTAAAACCTCGGGCTGTAGCGCTTTAAGGTCACTATCATCCAAAGGAGCTATTAATTGATCTATAGCAGGGAAAAAGTTAGAGTGATGCACATTAGAGGTGGTCTCTGTTAACACAACTACGCTAGGGTTTTCTGCTAATTGACTGATTACCTCAACTTCCAGGCTATTTGGAGCCAACACACCAGTTAAAATCATTTTTTTTGAAGATGCATTCCAATGGCTTGCAATTTCAGAAATAAGTGCTGGGCTAGCAGTATCTTGAATCTCAACAATTGTTTGACACTCAGGAAAAACGCTAGGTGTTTTTACAGTATCGTATAAAGGCTCAGAAAAAGGCAAATTAATATGTACAGGGCCTCTTTGGCTAATGGCAATAGAAAGCGCTGTATGTATTTGGTTTTCATTAAAACTTTGATGTGTATCTCCCTCTTTACAAGCGCCGTTAAATAATATATGATTGGCAAAGACATTTTCTTGTTTAACGGTCTGGCCATCTCCAATTTCAAGTAAATGAGCAGGACGATCTGCAGAAAGAATTACTAAAGGCACATCACTGTAATAAGCCTCTGCAATGGCTGGATAATAATTAAGTAATGCAGAGCCAGAGGTACACACTAGTGCAACAGGACGCTGTAATTGCTGTGCTAGCCCTAATGCAAAAAATGCAGCACACCGCTCGTCTACAATCGAAAAATTTGTGAAAGAGGCATCTGCTGTAAATCCTATGGTAAGGGCTGCATTTCTGGATCCTGGAGAAATAACGATATGATCAATACCTTTGTCTAAGCAGAGTTTTGTTACGGTTTGAGAGAGTATTTTACTAGAAAATTGCATCTAAGCAAAGATAGTGATACCAATATAATTATGGCAACATTGAGCCAAGTACTGATAGCATTGTGGCCATTTTATTTTTAGTTTCCTGCCACTCATCCTGTGGCATAGAATCTAGGGTAATACCTCCACCTACATATAGCGTTGCCATTGTGGGGCTTATCTTCATACATCGCAGGTTAACATACAATTGGGCTGTACTATTTTGAAGGTCTAAAGGTCCTAAAAAACCTGTATAAAATTCACGATTATAACCTTCAAGTTTTTGTATAATAGCAAATGCAGCATCCCTGGGCGATCCACAAACAGCAGGTGTTGGGTGTAACACATTGGCTATTTGAGCTAGGGAGGTTTCTTTTTTATCAAAGGCTCCCTTAATCTGCGTTTTTATGTGGTACAAAGATCCTGCTTTATGAGTCTTTGGAGAAGACACCTCTAACGTAGCAGTGATTTTTTTAAGATTTGTAGTGATTGCCTTGGTTACTAATTGTTGTTCAAAAGTTTCTTTTGAGCCCCAATCAGGGCTAGTATCACCAGATACTTTTTGTGTTCCAGCCAAAGCCATTGTTGAAAAATTAGCACCTTCACTCATCAGTAAAACCTCTGGAGAGACGCCGCACCAAATACCTGTTTTTGGATGATACCAAACATATCTAAAGGCCGCAGTATCCATTGAGATAATACGCTTTATTAATTCACTTAAATCAAAACCAGTTAAAGGAATTTCTTTTTTTCTAGTAGCTACTACTTTTTCAACTGTTTTGTTTTTTATGCTGTCTAAGATTTCAGACACATATGCAAGGTGTTTTTCTTTGTCTGAGGTGAGTTCTTGACAAAAGGGAGAATCTGTATTTAAAACACTAGGCATAGATACCTCTAGGGTTATTTTTTCTGAAAAAACCTCAGGGATACAAAAGGAAGCCTTTTTATCATCAAAAGGTGCTAAAACAAAGCCGGTATTGTTAAAACCTTTAGCACTATAATAAGTAGCATCTTGCTGTAACAGCACAGTTATTTTTGTATGCTGAGGGGCAGCGTACACTACAAATGGAAGCTGATGCTCCCAGTGTGAATTTATTTTTTGAAGTAGGGCCGTAAAATCCATTAATTACTTAACCAGGGTTAAGGTCGTTAATTTTACTAATGAGATTAATTCTTTGTCCTGGTTTTCAATCCTAATTTGCCAAAGTTGAGTAGTTCTACCTTTGTGGACTATACTTGCATGGGCATATACAAAACCATCTCGAATACTTTTAACATGATTGGCTGAAATTTCAATACCACGAATACTCACATTTTTATTTTGCAGAAAAATATAAGCGCCTGCACTACCAACACTCTCTGCTAGAGCAACAGAGGCGCCTCCATGCAATACTCCATCTGGTTGATGTACTCTAGAATTCACTGGCATTCTTGCTGTAATGGTATCTTGAGTAACATCTACAAACTCAATATTCAAGGTTTCCATTAATGTGTTTTTACACATCTGTGCACAGCTTGCTAAAATTTCGTCTTTAGATAGTTTCATATGCTTGTCTTACATTTGTAAAGTTACAAAACAGACTTTACATAATGGGATTAGAAAAACAAGTTTCTTACAAAACAACCAACACATACCAAACTCTTAACTCCTATAGCGATACAACCAAAAATGTATGGATTGTATTTCATGGCCTGGGCTTTTTGAGTCGTTACTTTTTGCGTCATTTTGAAATACTAGATCCTACAGAAAATTATATCATTTGCCCACAAGCGCCTTCAAAGTTTTATTTAGGAGAGGACTTTAAACACGTGGGCGCCTGCTGGCTTACAAAAGAAGATACTATACAAGAGACTAGTAATGTATTGAGTTATGTAGATGAAGTAGTTGCTCAAGAAAATATAGATCCAAACCTAAATCTTATTGTTCTAGGCTACTCACAAGGAGTCTCTATAGCAACCCGTTGGTTGGCCTCCAGAAAAATATCTTGCCAAAAACTTATTCTGCACAGTGGCGGAATCCCTAAAGAATTAACCCCGAAAGATTTTAGTCATCTAGATAGCACCACGCAAACAACCTATCTATATGGAGATAAAGATCAATATATCACCCAGTCCAGAAAAACAGAAGAAACACGTAAAGCAACAGCTCTTTTTGGTCCTAACCTTACCTCCTTGGTTTTTGACGGTGTCCATGAAGTTCATGGACCATCGATACTAGATATTGCTACCTGTCTCTTATACACATCTCCGAGCCCACGAGAC
>CAJXUG010000068.1:0-9860 GCA_913060785.1 uncultured Flavobacteriaceae bacterium
GGCATACGAGATTTCTGCCTGTCTCGTGGTCTCGGAGATGTGTATAAGAGACAGTTAAAACTGCTAGCTCAAGAAACGCGCACCATTATTTTTTACGAGTCACCCCACAAGCTTTTAAAAACCTTAGCGCAAATCATCGAGTATTTTGGCGAAGACCGCCCCGTGTCTGTTTCAAGAGAAATATCCAAACTACATGAGCAAACCATTAGAGGAACCGCCCAAGAGGTGCTATCTGTATTTGAGGCTAAAGCTCCAAAAGGAGAAATAGTACTCATTGTTGGAGCAAAAAAGTAAATAGCCTTATCAATTAAAGATGTTTTCCTTCTTCCCAGCCGTGCTTTCCAAGGTGTTGCTTGCCACTCTGCACTGCGCCAGTTTCAATAGTGGTACCCATAGAGTCATTCCAGCGGTTTAGATACCCAAACAAAGAGATAACTCCTAACATTTCTACAATCTCTCCCTCATCCCAGTAGGTATAGAGCCGCTGCTTAATTGCCGCGTCTACTGTGTTGGGTACTTGTGATGCTTGCAATGAAAAATCAAGCGCAGCTCGCTCGGCCTCGCTAAAAGCCTCGTGTGTTCTGTAGTCCCAGATATTATCTAGTTGTTCTTTCTCTGCGCCATAGCGCTCAGCGGCTCTTATGGCATGGGCTTGACAATACCTACACCCTGTTGCGTTACTACTCACCCAAGCAATCATTCGCTTTAGAGATGAGCTAACACGGCCATCGTTTGCCATTACTGCTTTGTTAAGGTTTATAAAAGCCTGGCTTATAGCAGGCCTTCTTTGCATGGTAAGTACACTATTTGGGCAAAACCCAAGCGTTTCGTTAAAAAAGGCTGCAAGTTCTTTTGTAGTATCATCGTGATCTGCAGATAATGGAGTTACTAATGCCATGGTATTTTTTTAAATTAAAGTATATCTCGTAAAAATAGAAATATCTAAAGCCTTACAAAATCATTGCGTAGATTATTGTGTTTTCACAGGCAAAGGGAAGACGTAATATTTCAGAAATATAAAAACAACCTATAATTCTTGAATTTGAAGGTATAAATTCAAAGAGATAGGGCGTATACTTGTATATTTTTGTAATTTTCAACTCTATGCGCTGGAACCTATCCCCAAAACAAAATTTAGAAACCGTAACTCATTTAGCACAAGCCCTCGGGATTGATCCTTTACTGAGTTCTCTTTTGGTACAAAGAGGGATCACCACCTTCGATCAAGCCAAGCGTTTTTTTAGACCTAGTCTAGAGGAGCTTCACGACCCCTATTTAATGCAAGACATGGATCTTGCAGTAAAGCGGATACAAAAGGCTGTTGAGGCTCAAGAAAATATTTTAGTGTATGGAGATTATGACGTAGATGGCACCACCAGCGTTGCGCTATTAAGTAGTTATTTAAAAACCTATTACCCCAACATAGCCACCTATATTCCAGATCGCTACGATGAAGGATATGGCGTTTCTTATAAAGGAATTGATTTTGCTCAAGACAATGACATCACACTAATTATTGCTTTAGATTGCGGAATAAAAGCCATAGAAAAAGTAGCCTACGCAAGCAAAAAAGGGATTGATTTTATTATTTGTGACCACCACCGCCCTGGAGCTAAGCTCCCAAAGGCAGTTGCAGTTTTAGACCCTAAAAGAGATGATTGCTCATACCCCTACAAGGAGCTATGTGGATGTGGTGTAGGGTTTAAACTCATACAAGCCCTTGGGTCTGAGCGGGGACAAACCATTGAAGATTTACTGCTGTATCTAGACCTTGTTGCCACTGCTATTGGCGCAGATATTGTTCCTGTTACTGGAGAAAACAGAGTGTTGGCCTATTATGGCCTTCAGGTTATTAATAGCAACCCCAGAGTAGGCTATCAAGCCATTTTAAAACAGGTCAACAAAAGCACCTTGACCATTACAGATGTTGTTTTTATTATTGCACCAAGAATTAATGCTGCCGGCAGGATGAAACACGGAAATCATGCCGTTAGATTACTAGTAGAGTCGGACCTGGAAAAAGCAGCTCAATGGGCCAGTGAAATAGAACTCTTTAATGCAGATAGAAAAGATGCAGATAAACAAATCACTAAAGAGGCTTTAGCGCAAATCATTAAAGCCAGCGAACAGGAAAATAACACAACTGTTGTCTATAAAGAGCATTGGCACAAAGGTGTTATAGGAATTGTAGCCTCTAGATTAATAGAGACCTACTATCGCCCCACCTTAGTGTTTACAAAAAGTGGAGATAAGTTAGCGGCATCTGCACGATCTGTAAAAGGGTTTGACGTTTATAATGCCCTTGAGGGTTGCGCCCAATACATTGAGCAGTTTGGAGGCCATAAATATGCCGCGGGGCTCACTTTGCAAGAAAAAGACTATCCAGGTTTTAAAGCGCAGTTTGAAAAGGTAGTTTCTCAAACTATAGACCCAAAACTACTCAATCCAGAAATTAATATAGATGCCCGACTAGATTTGGCAGCTATTACTCCAAAATTTCATAGAATTTTAAAACAATTTGCACCCTTTGGCCCTGGAAACAGACAACCAGTTTTTATGACCCAAAACTTAAAAGACACAGGGTATGGAAAATGTGTGGGTGCAGATAAAACTCATTTACGCCTCACGGTAAAACAAGTAAACTCAAAGGCTATTGTAGGTATTGGTTTTGGTCTTGGAGATAAAAAAGACACGGCATGTTCAGACACTCTTTTTAATGCGGTGTATTGTATAGATGAAAACCTCTGGCAAGGAAAAGTGAGTTTGCAATTAAGAATAAAAGATATACAGCCTAGTTAGGGTTTGTAGCCTCAAACTCTTGGAGAGAAAACTCCTGGCCATCAAACACACCATAGGTGTATTGGGTAATCCAATCACCTAGATTGTGATAGGTGCTGGTGTCGCTAAGCTTTATTTTCATTGCTAAATGACGGTGCCCAAATATAAAGTAGTCATAGTGTTTTGTTTCTAGCTTTCTTTTAGCGTACTGCGCTAACCACTCTTGCTCCTCTCCTAAAAAGATTTTATCATCATCCCCAGAGATAAGCTTGTTTTTTACAGATAGGTATTGCGCTAAACGCATTCCTAGCTCTGGATGAAACCACCTAAAGAGCCACTTAAACACAGGGTTAGTAAACACCTTTTTCATTCGTTTATAACCTATATCACCAGGACCTTTCCCATCACCATGGCCAATGAGAAACACCTTGTCATTGAAGGTAAATTCTTTTACATCTCTGTAGGTTGGTATGTTGAGTTCTTTTTCAAAGTAGTCTCCCATCCACAGATCATGGTTTCCAACAAAAAAGTAAATAGGAATACCACTGTCACTAATTTCGGCTAGTTTACCCAGTACACGAACAAATCCCTTAGGCACTACAGTTCTGTACTCAAACCAAAAATCAAATAAATCTCCTAGTAAAAAGATAGCGGCTGCGTCTTTTTTAACGGTGTCAAGCCAGCGTACAAATTTTTGTTCTCTGGGAAGGCTCTCTGCAGCTGTAGGAGCACCAAGATGATTGTCGCTAGAGAAATATATTTTTTTTCCTGGAGGAATTTGCATGGTTCAAATATAGTTGGAAATTTACGAATTGCCACTCTTGAGCTCAAGATAAGGGCACCGTTTAATTGTCACCGGCATACCACTCTGCATAGCTAGTGGCAGTTTCTTGTAATCTTAAAGAGAACAGTTGTGTTTGTTTAGGGAGGCGTTGTTTTATTTTTTCGGCAAAATCAATTACCATCATTTCGCTTGTTGGCTGGTAATCTACAAGTAAAACACTGTGTCCTCGGTCGCTTAATTCTTTTGCAAGCTCTACGTGAGGCGTGTTTTTATTGAAAACAGTAGCGTGATCAAAGACATCTACAATCTCCTCTTTCACAATTTTTTTTAGATCGCTAAAATCTATTACCATTCCATACTTGACATGAGAAGAATCTGCAATTGGATTGCCAATAACGGTTACAAAAAGCTTATAACTGTGGCCGTGAACATTACGACATTTTCCGTCATACCCGTAGAGTGCATGGCCGGTTTCAAATGTAAATTTCTTGGTAATACGTATAGAACTCATAGGGCAAAGATAGGTTACTTTTGCTTATTTTTTCTGGCTTTTTTCATGTCTTTAAAATAGCGATAGCTTTTGTGTTTTTTATACAAAACCACCACCACTACAAAAAAGGCTAAAATCATAAAACCGCCCTGGCCATTGAGGTAATTGAAAACTTCCATTGTATATATATTAGACACCAAAAATAGTACAATTTTGTCAATCAAGATGCGGCATATGTGGTGGCCAAAACCTCATTTTTGAGTAAAATTTCAACCTAAAACCAAAAAGAAACGTATTTTTACCACTCTATTACCCGTTTAGATACTAAAAACAAACGTTTTAAGTTATTATAACTAACAAAAGAAACACATTTTGAAGCCCATACAATATACTTCTCTTTTTTTATTGGCTATCGTTGCTCTAACAGCGTGTTCAAGAAAAAAAGACACCTTTTTAAACAAAAAATTTCACGCAGTATCTACAGAGTACAATACTCTATTTAATGGGAACAATGCTTTTTTACAAGGAAAAGAAGCGGTCGCCCAAACTTACCGAGATGATTTCTATCAAATTCTTCCTGTAGAGCGTATCGAAGTTGTTGACCTAGATGGTTTTGATACAGACTCAAAAGATCCAAACTTTAATAGAGCAGAAGAAAAGGCAGTAAAAGCAATACAAAAGCACTCCATGTACATTGGAGGGAAAGAATACAACCCTCAAATAGATGAGGCCTACATGCTTTTAGGAAAGGCCCGTTATTATGACAACCGTTTTATACCAGCTTTAGACGCTTTTAATTTTATTTTAAACAAATCTGCCACCAGTAATAATGTTAACAATGCTAAAATCTGGAAAGCTAAAACCAACATTAGACTAAACAATGAAGAGTATGCCATAGAAAATCTTCAAAAAATGCTTAGAGAGGAAAACCTTGAAGATGCTGTAGTTGCTGATGCCAATGCAATGATTGCACAGGCAATGATTAATCTAGACTCTATACCCCAGGCGCTACCTTACATGAAAATTGCCAATGAATTTGAAGACAATTACGAGCTCAAGGGCCGTTTCTCTTTTATCATAGGGCAATTGTATAATAAACTAAGCTATAAAGACAGCGCAAATATTGCTTTTGATCAAGTAATAGGATTTAACAGAAAGACAGCAAGGGTGTATATGATTAATGCCCACATGGCAAAAACAAAAAACTTTAATTACTCCCAAGAGGATCAAGTAATGCTTTTGGAATTGTTACATGATTTAGAACAAGACAGAGAAAACCGTCCGTTTTTGGATAAGATATATAATGCCTTGGCAGACTACCACAGAAACACAGCTGATGATAGCCTTGCTGTTGTTTACTACAACAAATCTATCCAGTCTTTCAAGGAAGATCAAACCCTACAATCTATCAATTACCAAACCTTGGCCGAAATGAACTTTGATAAGGCCGAGTATAAACAAGCGGGAGCTTATTATGATAGCACCCTTACCAATCTAGCTGAAAACTCTAAACAATGGCGCCGTATTAAAAAGAAGCGTGAAAATCTAGACGATGTTATAAAGTATGAAGACATAGCCTCAATTAATGATAGTATTTTGCGCATTGCCAAAATGAGCGATAGTGACAAACTCACTTTTTTTAAAGCCTATACAGATGATTTAAAAGCCAAGGCAGTTGCAGATTCTACAGCTGCTGCAAAACTCTCAGAAAAAGGACCTAGTATTGTCAATAACCAATTTTCAAACAAATCTGTAGGTGGCCCAAGCCCCTCTGGCGGAAAGTTTTATTTCTACACACCCGCAACAGTTGCTTACGGAAAAGTAGAATTTAGAAAACGATGGGGAGATAGAAAACTAGAGGATAATTGGAGAAGGTCTGAGAAAAAATCAAGCGGTTTTGATCAAGACCAAGAAATTGTAATGGACACAACACCCATTGCCGAGCTTGAAATATTTAATCCTCAAACCTATATAAAAGAAATCCCCTCAGATCCTAAAGTGCTAGATAGCTTGACAATAGATCGAGATTTTGCATACTATCAATTAGGGCTTATATATAAAGAGAAGTTTAAAGAGTATGGTTTGGCTACCAATAGATTAGAAAAATTATTAGCCTACAATCCTCAGAAGCGATTGGTTTTACCAGCAAAATATAATTTATATAAAATATATGGGCAACTTGAAAACCAAAAATTAGCGCAACAATACAAGGATGATATTTTAAATAACCACAGCGATTCTAGGTATGCTGAAATTTTAAGAAATCCAAATGCTCAGCTTGCCTCTGATGCTTCCAGCCCAGAATTCAAGTACAATGACCTTTACAAAGCATTTGAAGCATCGCAGTATGCTGAGGTTATCAAAAAAAGTGATGGATACATTACCCTGTATAACGGAACTGAAATTGTACCAAAATTTGAGCTATTAAAAGCAACTGCAATCGCAAGACAAGATGGTTTTCAGGCTTATAAAAAAGCATTAAACTTTGTCTCTCTCACCTACCCGAATTCACCCCAAGGAAAGAGAGCACAAGAGTTGTATTCTTCCACAATTCCAAGCCTAGAATTTAAACAATTTGTCCCAGACAAGCAGAGTACTAAGTTTAAGCTAGTATATACCTTTGACCAAAAACAAGCCACTGAAATTTCAGACATTACAAAGCAAATAAACGATGCTATTGTATATTATAACTACCAAGAAAAAATGTTTGTTTCTGTAGATTATTACAACCCATCAACAACCTTGGTAGTGGTTCATGGGCTAGACTCAAAACTTGGAGCTCAGGGGCTTGGAGAAGTATTGTCTAAACCCCAAAAACAAGCTAGGAAAAATAAAATTACAAGCATCACTAAAGACTTTATAGGAATTTCTACAGAAAACTATACAATTGTACAGATACACAAGAACCTTGAAGCCTACAAGGTGAATCCAAAGCAAGCACCCGCCAACCAAAAGCCTCCTGCTAAAAAAACATCATCAAAAAAACCAGACCTTAACAAGAAGCCAGACCCCATTAAAAAGAAAGCGCTTATTGAGAAATTAAAACGACAAAAAAAAGCAGGCAGTAATAAGAAAGAAACACCTTAAAGATATGTTTTCAGATAAAAAAAACGCCAATGCTGCTCCATTAGAACCAGGAGCTAGTCAAAACAGAATCAATGAAGGAACTCATATTAATGGAGATATTACCTCCAAGGGTTTTTTTAGAATAGATGGCGCTGTTGAAGGAACCGTCTCAACTCCATCCAAAGTTGTGCTTGGAAAAAACGCAGTGGTCAAAGGAAATCTTTCTTGTGAAAATGCTGACATAGCTGGTAGCTTTAGCGGGAATCTTAATGTATCTCAATTATTAACCCTTCGCAGTACTGCTAATATAAAAGGAGATGTTGTGGTCGGGAAACTTTCTGTGGAGCCAGGAGCTATTTTTAACGCTTCTTGTCGCATGCAGCAAGCAGATGCCCTGAAGTCAAAGGCCAACCAAAGCACTGTTTATGATCGCCCTGATCGCTCTAGTGTAAAACCCTCTGAGCAAATCAACTAACACAAAAACATGTCAAAAAAACCAATTAATGGCATTAGAAGGTGGGCAGCCCTTTCTGGCATAGCCATACAAATGGGTGTGATAATTTACCTTTTTGTACAACTGGGCAAGTGGTTAGATACAAACTACACAGACGGCAACGTATTTTTAATTATTTGCACCCTATCTGGTGTTGGGGTTTCGCTTTTTGGCGTTTTAAAACAAACCAATAGGCTTAATAAATAATTTGTTTTTATGAGAATCTCAAGCATTCGTTTTTTAGGGCTTCTTTTCGCTACACTGCTACTTTTTTTTATTGTGCACATAGGGATCTTGTATTTTTTAGACACTCCCCTTTTTCAAAACAGAATTATTCTCTCTTACATTGTTAATTATTTACTCGCTTTAGGGCTTTTGTATTTTGTAAAATCAAACTTCAATAAACAAGCATCAAACACTGCCTTTATTTTTTTGTTGGGCAGCGCCATAAAATTTGTGGTATTTTTTATTCTTTTTTACCCTAACTACAGCGCAGATTCTCAGATGCAAACCACAGAGTTTGCGGCTTTTTTTGTGCCCTATGCAACCTGCCTAACACTAGAGGTTCTGTTTCTCTCTAAAGAGCTTAATAACCAGTCTTATTCATAGAAATCCAACAATACAAACCCAGGGCTAGATCAAGAATAAAAAAAGAAAGAAAATAATTTTTTCTTTTTATGGATTAACTGTATTTTTGCACCGATTTTAAGGACGCCTTTAAACTGTCTCAAAATGCAAAGAAAAACATTGGTTAAATTACTTTCAATTCTGTTTTTGGCAACAACATTTACAATGTCTGCCAAAGGACCATCAAAAGATGCCGCTTCATCTGGAGATAGCAGAGCTGAAAGAAAGCAGCAGGTGAAAGATTATATCGCTCATCACTTATTAGATTCTCACGATTTTGGTTTATTCTCTTACACAGATGATGCAACTCAAGAGAAACACCATGTGGGGTTTCCTTTGCCAATAATTCTTTGGGATAGTGGCTTGAAGGTATTTTCTTCTTCAAAGTTTCATCACGGTGAGACTGTTGCCCAGATTGATGGCAACTATTATAAAATAGAACACGCAAAAATCTACAAGACTGATGCCGCAGGAACCATCACCTACGATACTGCCAATCACCCAACCAACTTGGCGCCACTAGACTTCTCTATTACCAAAGGAGTCTTTATGATACTAATCACTGCTTTTTTAATGTTCTTTTTGTTTAAATCACTTGCAAAAAGTTACGGCAACAACGGTGGTATTGCAACAGGGGCTGGTAGGTTTTTTGAACCAATTATAACATATATTCGTGATGATATTGCCATTGCAAACATTGGGGAAGGGAAGTATAAAAAATACATGCCATTTTTACTAACCGTGTTTTTCTTTATTTGGTTTTTAAATATGTTTGGTCTAACGCCACTTGGGGTAAATGTTACAGGAAACATTGCAGTAACAACAGCCTTAGCACTTATTGTATTTATCATGACCACTTTTACAGGAACCAAGGATTATTGGAAGCATATTTTTGATCCACTAGGAAATGGTATGCCATGGGCAGGAAAGATTTTTATTTATATTATTTTAGTCCCTATCGAGATTTTAGGATTGTTCATTAAGCCGTTTGCTCTTTTAATTCGTTTATACGCCAACATGACTGCCGGTCACGTTGTGCTAGGGAGTTTGCTTGGACTAATTTACATTTTCCAAAACTGGATTGGTGGAACCTTATCTTTTGGATTGGCATTTGCCATTTCATTAATTGAAATATTAGTAGCATTATTACAGGCATACATCTTCACGATGTTGGCTGCATTGTACTTTGGTTTTGCAAGTGAAACACACGAGCATGCAGAGGAGCACGATGGAGAGATTGCGCATTTATAAATAATTAAATACCCTGAGTTGTAAAGACAAAGGGTAAAAATTGAGTTTTAACCTTTAAATATATATTTTATGACAGTTCCAATGTTAATTCAAACTACTGCAGAAGCAGCACCAGCAATCCCTTCTATTATAGGAGCAGGTTTAGCAGTAATTGGTGCCGGTATCGGTATTGGTATGATTGGTGGGAAAGCTATGGAAGCAATTGCACGTCAGCCTGAGGCTTACGGAAAAATTCAAACAGCTATGCTAATTGCAGCAGCGCTTATTGAAGGTATTGGTTTCGCAGCGATTTTCGCAGGATAATCAAAAAAGACAACATATTGCCTGTCTCTTATACACATCTCCGAGCCCACGAGACAGGCAGAAATCTC
>CAJXUG010000069.1:0-9748 GCA_913060785.1 uncultured Flavobacteriaceae bacterium
CTACACTATCCTCTTCGTCGGCAGCGTCAGATGTGTATAAGAGACAGACTTACAACATTATAAATAACAAAATAGCTTACTGTTTTACGAGTTTTAATGATACTGTGCATTAAGGTTTTTACAGTATCTGTGGTTTTTATATTTTTATAATTAAGATAAAATAGAATTAAAAAAACAGCAATGATAACGTAATTAATACCATATAAAATAGTTAAAGTATTTTGAAGACCAATCTGCACTAATAAATCTTTATTAGATTCTGGGCTTAAAAACCCTAGGACGATCCAAAAAACAAGTTCACAAACACTTATTATAAATATCCATTTAACAATAGATGCAGATTTGTTATACAACATCTTTTATATATCGTTGTAGGACAGTTTTGGGAGCTCTTGATTTCCCTCATGCCATTTTGACTTTAATAATTCTAACTCATCCATATTAACTAAGGATTTAAAATTTTTCTTAATTTTCCTTTAATTCTATTCATTTTAACTCTGGCATTTACCTCGCTAATACCCAGTGTGCTTGATATTTCTTTATAATTTTTGTCTTCTAGATATAAAAAAACAAGGGCCTTGTCTATGTCATTCAAGTTTTTAACGGCTGCATACATTAACGATAGTTGTTCTTCTATGGTGTTATCATATTCATCCGCTTTAATTTTAAAACTAACTCCTTCAAAATCTTGAGTAGTTACCCTTCTCTTACTTTTACGATATAGTGTGATGGCGGTATTTAATGCAACACGGTACATCCAAGTACTAAACTTTGAATCTCCTCTAAATTTTGGATAAGCCCTCCATAACTGTATAGTTATTTCTTGAAACAAATCATTATGTCCATCACTATCGTTGGTATACAAACGACAGATTTTGTGCACAATGTTTTGATTTTGCTCTAGTTGGGTAACAAAACTATGTTCAAGTTCTTTATTCAATGGTTGTGGTTATTGTCTTGCACATTAGTGTATGATGGAAATGATTTGTTACAATATACATCATAAAATTCTTTGTATTTAAATACTATTGTAGAGTTTCACAATATTTGGTAGGTGCTACTTTGTATAGACACATTAATTAAAATTACTAACGTTATCTTTATGGTTTATTAAACAGAATTTAATTTTAAGTATTACTGTTACAAAATCTAGTGTAGTTCGTTAGTATAATATAGCGTTTTAATAGGTTGTTATGAATCAAAGAGAGTTTTTGGATATTGTACTGCCTATAAAAGATAGTTTGTATAGACTCGCTAAAAGTTATTTGATATCTAGTGATGAAGCCCAGGACGCAGTTCAAGAGGTTTTTTTAAAACTGTGGAAAAATAAAGAATCTATCAACAACTATACTAGTCCAAAAGCTTTTGCTTTTACCATGACCAAAAATTACTGTTTGGATAGATTAAAATCTAAACAAGCATCTACTTTAAAAATTGTTCATACTAATTTTGAAAATAGAACTAATTTAGACAAACATATAGAGGCTAAAGATGAAGTTTCAATACTTTTTACATTAATGCAGAAATTACCAGAGCAGCAAAAATTAATATTGCATTTGCGAGATGTTGAGCAGTATGAATTTTCTGAAATTGCAAAGATCACAAACAATAGCCAAGCTAGTGTTCGAGTAACCCTTAGTAGAGCTAGAAAAAAGATAAAAGAGTTATTATTAAAACAATACAATCATGGAGTACAGTAAAATTAAGGATTTACTAGATTTGTATTTTAAAGGTAATACTACATTAGACCAAGAGAGGTCATTGCGCACCTATTTTAATAGTGAAGATGTTGATGATCGTTTAAAACCGTATACAGTTCTATTTAATACCTTTGACAAAGCAGCACAAGATGTATTTGAAGGTTCTTTACTAATTCCTGAAAAAACCAGATTCAATCAAAAGTGGTGGTTAAATATAGCTGCTGTAATGATTTCAATTATTGGTGTAGCAGGTTTTATGTATTCAGCCAACAGTAAAGCCATCCAAGAAAGAGAAGCTTTAGCGGCTTTAAAACAGAGTAAAGATGCGATGTATTTAATGGCAAGCCAATTTAATAAAGCAACGCAAACACTCTCTTTGGTAGATCAATTTCAAGAAACTAAAAACAAATATTTAAAATAACTATAACATACATATCATGAAAAAAATAGCCTTATTACTCGCCATTATTACTATTCCTTTAGCAACGTTTGCTCAAGGAAGTTTTGATTCTTTTGAGAATGAAAAAGATGTTACCTCTGTTGTGGTAACAAAGAACATGTTCAAGCTACTAAGTAAGATGGACTTAAATTCTAATGATCCAGAAGTAGAAGATTATCTAAAAATGGTAGATAATCTTGAAACTATAAAGATTTTCACCACAGACAATCCAGATGTTGCTGCGCGCATGTCTGCCAAGGTTAATGAGTACGTAAGCTCTAATAATGAGTTGTCTGAGTTAATGCGTGTAAAAGATGATGGTAAAAACATACGATTTTACTCAAAACAAGGAACTACAGATACTCTGGTTAGTGAGCTGTTAATGCATTTGGATGGACTGGCAGATGGTACGGCTATGACGGTAGTAATGAGTATCACTGGAGCCATAGACTTAAAGCAAATTGGAAAGTTAACACAAGAGCTTAAGGTTCCTGGTAGTGAGCAATTAAAAAACATCAACAAGAAAAACTAGCATACTTAAAGTAACATATCATGATAACTATAACAAGATATATTATTGGAATCTCTCTGGCTTTACTAACTTTTTTGAGTTGTGACACCAGCAAATCTTTACAATCTTACATTGTAGAGAAACAAGAAGACAACAGGTTTTTAAAGGTAGACCTTGCAACGAGTCTACTCAGTGAAATTGATTCACTCCCACAACAGCAAAGACAAATTCTAGAATCTATTAAAAAAATAAATGTAGTTGCATATCCTAAAAATAAAGGGACTCAAGAAGATTATGATACGGAGATGGCTAGGTTGTCACTTATATTTGATCAAGAAAAATACCAAGTTCTTGGAAGATTTAAAACAAAGGAGCAAAAAGTGTCACTCATGTATCTAGGCTCAGAAAACGCCATAGACGAAGTAATTGTTTATATGTCAGACAATCAAACAGGATTGGCCGTTTTTAGACTTTTAGGCAAAAACATGAAACCCATTGATGTTATCAAACTATCTGAAATGATTGAAAGCGGAAGCCTAGATTTATCAAGCCTAACAGGTTTACAAGACCTATTTAATCAATAAGATAATCCCTAAGTCATAAAAAAAAGCTTCTGATCAATCAGAAGCTTTTTTTATATAAAGTACAATAAAAAATGGGATGCTTGATTTATATCCCGGTATAATTCTCTGGCGTTATTACGCGCATTTCTGCTTTTATATCTGAAGACACTTCAAGTGTTTCTATAAAATCAGCAATAGATTTTTTACTTATTGCTTCATTGGTTCTAGTTAAACCTTTAAGGGCCTCATAAGGATTTGGATAGGCCTCTCTTCTTAGAATGGTTTGTAAAGCTTCTGCTACCACGGCCCAATTATTTTCAAGATCTGCTTTAAATTTTGACTCATTAAGTAGTAATTTATCAAGCCCTTTTAGGGTAGATTGAAATGCAATAAGGGTATGGCCAATAGGCACACCAATATTTCTTAGCACTGTACTATCAGTAAGATCACGCTGTAATCTACTAAGGGGTAGTTTTGCAGAGAGGTGCTCAAACACTGCGTTGGCTATCCCTAAGTTTCCCTCGCTATTTTCAAAATCTATAGGGTTTACCTTGTGTGGCATCGCACTAGATCCTATCTCACCTTTTTTAATTTTTTGTTTAAAATAATCCATAGATACATAGGTCCAAATGTCTCGGTCCAAATCTAGAATAATTGTGTTTATACGTTTTAAACAATCAAACAAACCAGCCATGTGGTCATAGTGTTCAATTTGTGTAGTAGGGAAGGAGTGGTGCAGACCAAGTCTCTGTTGTACAAATTCTTGTCCAAACGCTTTCCAATCTATAGATGGATACGCTACAAGATGGGCATTAAAGTTTCCGGTTGCGCCACCAAATTTTGCAGCATGTTTATTGTTTTTTAATACTTCAAGTTGCTGTTCTAGACGTACTACATATACTTGTATCTCTTTACCTAAACGTGTTGGAGATGCAGGTTGGCCATGTGTTCTTGCAAGCATTGCAATATCTTTCCACTCTATAGAAAGTGCCTTTAGTTTTTCATGTACCTGAGAAAAAATAGGCAGGTATGATTTTTCAATTGCCTCTTTTAGTGATAGTGGTATAGCGGTGTTATTTATGTCCTGTGAGGTAAGCCCAAAGTGAATAAACTCTTTGTATTTCTGTAGTCCAAGGATTTCAAATTTCTCTTTAATGAAATACTCAACAGCCTTAACATCATGATTGGTTACTTTTTCTGTGTCTTTGATGTGTTGTGCATCTGCAGTAGAAAACCCAGTGTAGAGACTTCGCAAATCATCAAACAGTACAGTATCAAAATCTGCCAATTGCGGCAGAGGAAGTTCCACTAGGGCAATAAAGTATTCAATTTCTACTTTTACTCTGTATTTAATAAGAGCCTCTTCAGAAAAAAAAGGGATAAGAGATGCTGTTTTAGATGCATATCTACCGTCTATAGGTGAAATTGCTTGTAGTGCTTGGCTTGCCATATCGTATAGAATTTTAAGCCTCCAAAGATACGTTTTTAGCAACTAATAGTTGTGTATTATAGCAATATTCTTACTACTTGCCTTAACACTAGTTTTTCTATAAAAGTTGCTGTTTAACATCATATAATGGGTTTCAACTTCCTAACTTTTCTTTTATATTTACAAAAACAAGCTGCTATTATTTTGGATTTAGATTTACTTAAACATTTACAAAGCTTCCTCACCGATAGAAGAAAAGAAACCTTTGAGAGGGTATTGTCAAAAAGAACACGGCACTTTACTGTAGTTACAGAAGATGTATACCAGCTTCATAACACTAGTGCTGTAATGCGTAGTTGTGATGTTTTTGGTATTCAGGATTTAAGTATTGTAGATGAGCAAAACGCTAAAGGTATTGATAAGGAGATTGCCATGGGAGCTCAAAAGTGGGTAAATCTTCATAGATATAACACTGTTGATGCGTGCATCGATGATTTAAAAAATCAAGGATACCAAATAGTTGCTACCTCTCCACATAATCAAAGTGTAGATTTACATAACTTTGATGTCACTAAAAAAAGTGCTTTTTTCTTCGGAACAGAACGTGATGGTTTAAGTAAAACAGTTCTTGACACCGCAGATGTTAGCTTAAAAATACCTATGTATGGTTTTACAGAAAGTTTAAATATATCTGTATCTGCAGCTATAATATTACAACATGTTGTCACAAAATTAAAGCAAAGTGATGTGGACTGGAGCCTTACCCAGGATGAGAAAAATATTCTCAGAATACTCTGGGCCAAAAAGACCATCCGCAGTGTAGATGATATCATAGAGCGTTTCTATCAAAAAAAACCAAAACAACAATGAAATTAGTTTTTGCTACACATAATTTAAATAAATTTAAAGAAGTACAATCTTTGCTTCCTGATACCATAGAACTTGTAAGTCTTACAGATATTGGTTGTCATGATGATATTCCAGAAACCGCAGCTACTATAGAGGGCAATGCTCTTTTAAAAGTTAAGTATGTTAAAGACAACTTCGGCCTAGACAGTTTTGCTGATGATACCGGGCTTGAGGTTAAAGCCTTAAACAACGCCCCAGGTGTGTATAGTGCGCGTTATGCTGGCCCAGATGCAAGCGCAGAGAACAATATCAATATGCTACTAAAAAACATGACCGGCATCCAAGATCGCTCTGCTCGTTTTAAAACTATTATTGCCCTAAGTTTTAAAGGAGAAGATATTTTGTTTGAAGGTATTTGCCAGGGATCTATTATTTCTCAAAAAAGAGGAGCTAAAGGCTTTGGCTATGATCCTATATTTTTGCCCGATGGTAAAAACCAAACTTTTGCAGAAATGTCATTACTAGAAAAAAGCACCATTGGACACCGTGGGAAGGCCATGCAAAAATTAATCACACATTTCTCTTAGTTAAAAAGCTAGTATTTTTAGCTAGTTTATCATAGCAAAACAATTATAGCGCGCAATCCATTAATTAATAGTACTTTTGCACTTTGAAAAAATCCTCAGGGTGAGGTAGTGCAAAATGAAGTCGTAGGTATTATGTGTCGATAGCTTCTCAACGCACACGCATAATTATACTATACAATACTATGACAGCATTTAAGGCTTTAGGGCTAGACGAGCAATTACTTCAAGCAATTACAGATATGGGTTTTGAAACCCCTTCTGAAGTACAAGAACAAGCAATCCCAATTTTATTAGAGAAAGATACAGATTTAGTGGCTTTAGCTCAAACCGGTACTGGAAAAACTGCAGCATTTGGTTTTCCAATGCTACAAAAAATAAATATAGAGAGCCGCACCACACAAGGGTTGATACTTTCTCCAACACGTGAACTGTGTTTACAGATTACCAATGAAATGATTAACTACGGAAAGCACAAAAAAGGCTTAAACGTAGTGGCAATTTATGGTGGAGCAAGTATACAGGATCAAGCAAGAAACATCAAAAAAGGTGCCCAAGTAATTGTGGCTACACCCGGAAGGATGAAAGACATGATTAGTAGAAGAATGATTGACATTTCTAAAATTGAGTATTGTGTACTTGATGAGGCAGATGAAATGTTAAACATGGGATTCTATGAAGATATCACAGAGATATTATCCTACTCTCCAGATGAGAAGAGTACATGGCTATTTAGTGCAACAATGCCTAGAGAGGTATCATCTATTGCAAAGAAATTCATGCATGATCCTAAAGAAATCACTGTTGGGTCTAAAAACGTAGGTTCTAGCAATGTGTCACATGAGTACTACCTTGTTAACACAAGAGATAGATACCAGGCCTTAAAACGCCTTGCAGATGCAAATCCAGAGATATTTTCAGTAATATTTTGTAGAACCAAAAGAGATACACAAAAAGTTGCCGAGCAGCTTATTGCAGATGGATACAACGCAGGAGCAATACACGGTGATTTAAGTCAAAATCAACGTGATATTGTAATGAAGCAGTTTAGAAACCGGCAAATACAAATGCTTGTTGCTACAGATGTTGCAGCTCGTGGTATTGATGTAGATAACATTACACACGTAATTAATTATCAATTACCTGATGAGATAGAAACCTATACCCATAGAAGTGGTAGAACTGGCCGCGCCGGTAACCTGGGTATTTCAATAGTTATTGTAACTAAGAGCGAGGTTCGAAAAATAAAAAGTATAGAAAAGAAGATTCAAAAAACCTTTGAGAAAAAAGATATCCCATCTGGGATGGCTATTTGTGAAAAGCAGTTAATGCATCTTGCCAATAACATCAAGGATACAGAAATCAACCATGATATAGACACGTATTTACCACAGATAAATGAGTCTCTAGAAGGATTTAGTAAAGAAGAACTAATTAAAAAGTTTTTCTCTGTAGAATTCACTCGTTTTTATAATTACTATAACAAGGCTAAAGACATCAATGCAACAGCTGGTGTTCAGCGAGAGTATAGTGATGATACTGGTAGTGTTCGTTACTTTTTAAACATTGGTAACAAAGATGATTTTGACTGGATGAGTTTAAAAGATTTCTTAAGAGATCAATTAGGGCTAGAGCAAGATGATGTGTATAAAGTAGATGTAAAAGATAGTTTCTCTTTCTTTAATACAGATGAAAAACATAAGGATTTAGTATTAAAAGCTTTTGAAGATTATAAATTAGAGGGTCGTAACGTTAACGTAGAGGTTTCTGAGAATTCAGGCGGCGGTGGCGGCGGTAGAAGCCGTGGCAAAAGAAGTTTTGGAGGTGGAGATAGATCTCGTGGAAGAAGCGGCGGCGGAGACAGATCTCGTGGCAGAAGCAGTGGAGGTGGAGACAGAGAAAGAAGCGGCGGAAGAAGCAGTGGAGGTTTTAGAAGCGGCGGCTCAGGTGGTGGCGGTTATAAAGGAAAACGAAGAGACGATAGCTCAGGTGGCTATGGAGATAGAAGCAAACGAAGAGATGATAGCACCGGTGACTCTGGAGCTACCAGAAGTAGAAGTAGTGATGGAGATTCTCGCTCAAGTAGAAGCAGATCAAGTGAAGGCTCAGGCGGATCGGGAAGTGGTTTTTCTGAAGGTGGAAATAAGTCTAAATTTAGCGGAAAACGTCGTGGAAAATCTAAACCAGATACCGGTGGTACTGGCGGTAGAAGAAGAAGGGATTAAATACATTCTCTAAAGGATATATATGTTACAAAAGGTTTGTTGGTCTAGTACTAGCAAACCTTTTTTTATTGCTTTTTATATAAAAATGTCTTATGTTTTTTACTTGCCTTGAAATTTTGGCATTATTTTACCGTCTATAATCTGTACATTTGTAAACGTATTTTATGAAACAATTATTTACACTCTTATTATTTTCCCTAATAGCAACAACTACATACGCTCAGGACGTAGTATCTATTCGTGGAACTGTAGAAAATGCCTCTGATGACAGTGTTCTTGAAAATGTTAATATCGTAAATTTAAACCAAGTCTGGGGAGCAACCACAGACAAAAAAGGATCCTTTGAAATAAGAGCAGTGGTTAACGATACCCTCTTTTTTTCTTACCTAGGTTTTAAATCTATTAGAGTTCGTGTTACCAATGACTGGCTTTCTTATGGTACTGTAAAAATAAAGATGACAGAAATTGGTATTGCCCTTGAGGAGGTAATCGTGAAGCCTGTTACTCTTACAGGTTATATTGAGGTAGATGCCCGTACCATTCCTATTTACGATAACTACCGCTACCGTATTGATGGTATTGGGGGTAGTGGATACGAAGGTGGAGACAAACAGCCAAGTGCATTATCCAAGGTGTTGAGTTCTGTGTTTAATCCTGCAGATTTCCTTTATAATGTTTTTGGTAAACGCCCCAGGCAGATGAAGAAACTCCGTAAAATGAAGGAGAATGACGCCATAAGAAATCTTCTTGCACGCAAATTTGACAGAGAAACGCTAATGGCCGTGTTGCAGTTAGAGCGTCTAGATATTGACGAAATATTAAATAACTGCAGCTATTCTAGTGATTTTATAACCGCTGCAAGTGATCTTCAAATACTAGATGCAATAAGTGAATGCTATGAAGAATACCGTGTTTTACACAGGGGCAAGTAATAGATTCCCTTTTGTTTTAATGTGTGTAAACCCGCGATAATAAACCATAACTTTAGCTACTTTATTTTATATGAAAGAATTAGTTGCTCAACAACGTCAATTTTTTAATTCGCATACCACCAAAGACATCAGCTTTAGAATTAAGCAATTAACATCTCTGGAAAATGTGTTGAATGATAATATAGAACTTCTAGACAGGGCAATATATGATGCCTTTAAGAAAAGCAGCTTTGAGAATTACATGACCGAGATTGGTATTGTATTGTATGATATAAAACAAGCAAAAAAAAAGCTAAAGCGTTGGTCTTCAAAACAAAAAGTAAAAACAAACTTGGGTAATTTTCCAGCCAAAAGTTACATTATACCAGAGCCACTTGGAGTAACGCTCATTATTAGCTCCTGGAATTACCCCTACCAACTTTCATTGGCACCTATTGTTGCTGCTATTGCTGCAGGAAACACTATTATATCTGTCTCTTATACACATCTCCGAGCCCACGAGACAGGCAGAAATCT
>CAJXUG010000070.1:0-9696 GCA_913060785.1 uncultured Flavobacteriaceae bacterium
TCTGCCTGTCTCGTGGGCTCGGAGATGTGTATAAGAGACAGTGCCACAACCATCTGCCACAAAGCGCATGAGTAATTCTAGCTCCTGCTCGCGGCAAGGACGTGGTCTTTTAAACAGTATGTACTTAAATAAATTTGCTAATTGATCTGTAGCTGTTATCATAATAGCAGCACAAAGCATGACAACCAAAGTGGCTTTTAACCCAAATTTTTTAAAGACTAAAAAAAGTAAAAGAGCATACAGAGGTAACGAAGACCATTTCTCTGTAACAATACGCCAAAACTCATCCCAAGAGGGTGTGCCTAGGTTATTTAAAAACAGGAACAATTGTTCATCATACTGTAACAGGGTTTCAATCATCTTCGTAGCGATCTATTTCTCTATCATAAAAGGCACTGGCTTCTTTGATAAAATTTTCGGTCTCAGTTTCAAGCTCTTTTTGATCTTGTGAATCAAAATCTTCTAACCATTCTACCTCATCATTTTCAAGATTGATAATAAAACGAGGAAAAGCAGTGTGTATAACAAAAACAGCAGATGGGTAATCGCTATTATCGCCTAGAAGGTATTTTGGGAATTCCATGAATAGTTGGTGTTAATTATAAAGCTATGCTATTGTTGGGTATTAAAAAATATAGACTACAAAATTACAATAAAAAATCTCGAGTACCTTGCTAGTAAAAACCACCTCAATAACACTATAAAAGTAATAGATTAAGAGGTAGCTATTAGCTCTTTAGACAGCACATGAAACCTCCAGGATAAAAGTACTCCAGAAACTGTTAGACCGGCCAATAAGCCTATCCAAATACCTGCACTACCATAGGCTGTGTGTAAACCCAAGTAATACATGACAGGAAAGCCAACTACCCAGTAGGCAACAAAAGTAATAAGAGTAGGTAATTTTACATCTTGCATACCCCGCAACGCCCCTAGTGTGACCACTTGTATGGTATCACTTATTTGGAAAACAGCTGCTATTAAAAGTAAGGTAGCGGCAGTACTTGCAACCTCAAGATTATCTAAGGCCTCGATGGGGTTGTCATAATTAAGGTATAAACTAGGCAAAGATTGATGAAATATAAAAAATAAAATGGCGAAAATTACTGCCAAAATGGTAGACAGTAAAAAGATAGAAAAAGCAATACGGCGCAATTCATCAAAGCGTTTGAGTCCTTTTTGATTTCCTACCCGTACCATCGCAGCAACCCCAAATCCCATAGCAACCATAAAAGTCATGGAAGATAGGTTTAAGGCTATTTGATTTGCAGCCTGTGGATTTTTACCAAGCACCCCAGATAGCCAGATAGCTGCTGTAAAAATAGCAACTTCAAAAAACATTTGCAGTGCAGATGGAAACCCGAGATTAAATACTTTACTAAGCATTTTTTTGGAGAGAGTAAAAAGCTTAATATGTGTTACAAAGGCCTTAGATTGTTCTTTGCTATATAACAAAAACCAAAGGTAAATTACCATCACAACTCTAGAGACTAGTGTACCAACAGCTGCACCAACAACTCCCATAGCAGGAGCGCCAAATTTCCCAAAAATAAACATGTAGTTGAGTACTACATTTATAATATTGGCCAAAATGGTAGCATACATTGGATACCGCGTGAGCGATAGGCCATCACTAAATTGTTTGAATGCTTGAAATATAATTAAAGGCAAAAGAGATACCGCTACCAATGTAAGGTATGGCATGGCTAGATCCACGACTTCTGTGGGCTGCTTCATGGCATACATTAAGGGTCTTGCCAAAAAAACAGCCCCTACCAATGCGATGCCTAAAACTGTACACAAAAACAGCCCATGTTTGAAAGAAGATTTTCCTTTTTCAAAGTTGTTTTCTCCATCTGCCTCTGCCACCAATGGGGTAATTGCAGTAGAAAAACCAATCCCTAAAGACATTGCGATAAACATAAAACTATTTCCTAAAGATACTGCTGCCAATTCTGCAGTACCCAATTGCCCTACCATGATATTATCTACAAAAGCAACAAGAGTATGCCCTAGCATACCCAAAATAACCGGAGTAGCAAGTTTTAAATTGTATTTAAATTCTTTTGTATATTGGGCTAACAAGAAATTTTATTTTCATGCAAAGATAAAAACCTACAGGTTTTGAACACTAGGTTTTTAATTATTATCCCATAAATAAAAACTAACTTGTACTGCTGAAATTTTAGCAGCTATTATTTCACTTTCTAAGCAACATAACTACCTTTAAAAAAAATAAAAATGCAATCTAAAGCAACCACTGCAAAGCAATACCTTAATGAGCTACCACAGGAGCGCATACAGGTCATGACAAGACTAAGAAACATCATTTTAGACAACCTCCCTAAAGGATTTGAAGAATGTATAAGTTACGGTATGTTGGGCTATGTTGTTCCTCACAGTACATATCCAGATGGGTATCATGTAAACCCTAGCTTGCCATTACCCTTTATACATTTGGCTTCTCAAAAAAACAACATTAGCTTATACCACTCTGGAATATATAGCGATCCACAACTAATGCAATGGTTTGTAAATGAGTATCCAAAACATGTTAGCACTAAACTGGACATGGGGAAAAGTTGTATTCGTTTTAAAAACATAGAAAAAATCCCTTTTGATTTGATTGCCCAATTATGCGCCAAGATGACACCACAGCAGTGGATCGAAAAATATGAACAGGTCATAAAAAAATAATAACATCAGTAAGCCAATTGCTATACATACTCACTTTAAACAAATTCCAGTATTAGACGTATTTGGAGCTGCCTTCTTGTACAAGACTTTTTCTTTGCCAGAACTGGTAAGCTCCAATTTTGAAATTCCAGATGTAATGCTTGGCAGGCAAGCAGAAGCTATTTTTGAGAGCATTATTAACGCATCTAACTCATACACATTACTGGCTGCAAACGTACAAATACAAAGCCCTACAAAAACAATAGGAGAGTTAGACTATTTACTTGAGCAGAGAAAAACAAAAACTCAAATACATGTAGAGCTATCTTGTAAGTTTTACTTATTTGATCCCGATAGCCTTGGCACCTTTGAGCAAAAATGGATAGGACCAAACAAAAAGGATTCCTTACAAGATAAAATAACCAAACTGCGTGAAAAACAATTCCCATTGTTATTTGATAAAAACACAGAAAACCTTTTAGAAAACATAGATTTTAATGCCGCTAAGGCAACACAACAATGTTATCTAGCAGCGTCATTATACCTGCCCATTGGACAGAGCAAACTTGCCCTACCCAAAGCATATCAAAAATGTATTGTAGGGTACTGGATGTACTACCACCAGCTCACCCTCGAGGACACCTGCAGCTATGCTGTTGTAGAGAAAAAACAGTGGTTACTACCACCCAAAGCTATTACCCATTGGTGTAATGCTAAAGAAACACAAGTCAAAATTTTAGAATCACTAGAAAACAAAAAAGCACCACACGTATATAAAAAAAGTGGCGCTATTATTGAAAAATTCTTTGTGGTATGGTGGGATTTAAAATAGGGCCTAAACCTTAAATTTAAAAAATTACTTTTTAATTTCAGTAAGGCTATTTTTTACGCCATAGGTATCCATTAAATAGATGAGGCTTGTCATGGTAGCAGCTCCTAGCTCTAACTCTCTTTTATTTACGGCATCAAAAGTATCGTTCTCTGCATGATGGTAATCAAAATAGCGTTGGCTGTCTGGACGTAATCCAGCTAGTACAATACCCTCTTTTTTAAGAGGGCCTATATCTGCGCCACTACCCCCCTTTTCAAAATAATGAATTAAATAGGGTTTAAACAAAGGTTGCCAACTTTGTATTTGCGAAAAATTAGCAGCATCACAATCAAAAGAAAAACCTCTTGGGGTAAACCCTCCAGAATCACTCTCTAAAGCAAAGACATGGTTTTCTGACTTTAAGTTTGCTTGTGTAGCATAGGCATTACCACCTCGCAAGCCATTCTCCTCATTCATAAACAATACAACACGAATGCTGTGTTTTGGCGTATAGCCCGTCTTTTTTAATAAACGTAGTACATCCATAGATTGAACAACGCCAGCGCCATCATCATGAGACCCGTCTCCCAAATCCCAGGAATCTAAATGCCCTCCCACTATCATGTACTTATTTGGGTAGGTGCTCCCTGTAATTTCACCAATAACGTTGTGGGATTCTACATCTGGGTATGTTTTACAGTTTTGCTTGAAATAAAAATTAAGCTCGGGAATCAGCTTTAAGGTATTGCTTAGTTTATTAGCGTCATTGGTGCTAATTGCGCAGGCAGGAATCCTTTTGCTAGCAGGTAAATCTCCATAGCTCATAGCGCCAGTGTGCGGGAAATCATCATTGCGTAAATTCATAGAGCGCACTACTATACCAACGGCGCCATATTTTGCTGCTTGTTTTGCTCCAGAGTATCGTTGGTCTACACACCCACCATAGGCCTCAAAAGTCTGGATTAAATCTGCCCGCATTGGGCGGTTAAAAAAAACTATTTTTCCTTTAATGTTTTTACTGCCTAAAGAATCTAACTCCTCTAGAGATGTAACTTCAACAACATTGGCTTTTAAACCTGCGTTTGGAGTGGCTACAGAACCCCCAAGAGCACAAATATTCATGACACTTGTAACACCAGGGCCCGTTTCCATAAAGCTATACTCCTTTAAACCGCGAACCCACTTGGGCACCATAACTGGTTGTAACCAAACCCTGTCAAGGCCTAACTTCTCTAGTTCTTCTTTGGTGTATTGTACTGCTTTTTGAGCATTGATAGAACCAGAGAGACGTCCCCCAATTTTATTTGACAGATGATCTAGCCAATTGTAACTATTTCCGTTGAGCAGAGACTCTTTATAGATAGCCTCTAACATGGCCGCATCTTTCTCACTTGTATTTTGGGCCTCTAAAGCTTGACCCGTAAAAAATAGCAACAATACAACTAGTAACTTTTTCATAGTATTTGGTGTTTTTTATCTATAAGCAATACAACTGCAGAGGCAATATATTTTTCACTACTATTTACTGGCAAATAGGGTGACATCTTTTTCTGTAACTTGATCACTACCAAGTATAATTAAGCGTTCAACAACATTGCGTAATTCTCTTATATTTCCTGTCCAATCATATTCTTGAAGCAGTACAATGGCCTTTGGGCTAAATTTCTTTTGAGCTGTACCGTGTTCTGAGGCTATTTTTTCTGCAAAATGGTTTATAAGTAGCGGGATATCTTCTCTTCTATTATTTAAAGCAGGTACATCAATTAATATTACTGCCAAACGGTGGTATAAATCTTCCCTAAAATTTCCTTCTGAAATTTCTTTTTTCAAATCTTTATTGGTAGCCGCAATCACCCTAACATCTACTTTAATATCTCTATCGCTTCCTACCCTCTGTACTTTATTTTCTTGCAAAGCTCGCAGCACTTTTGCTTGGGCAGATAAACTCATATCCCCAATTTCGTCTAGAAAAATGGTACCTGCATTGGCAGCCTCAAACTTTCCTGCTCTGTCTTTATTGGCAGAAGTAAAGGCGCCTTTAACATGACCAAACAACTCACTTTCTATAAGTTCGCCCGGTATAGCTGCGCAATTAACCTCTATCATTGGGCCTTTACTGCGGTTACTCTTTTGGTGTATCCAGTGAGCCACTAATTCTTTACCCGTTCCGTTGGGACCTGTAATAAAAACACGCGCTTCTGTTGGGGCAACTTTTTCGATCATGTCTTTAATCTCAGAGACAGCATTGCTTTGGCCAATCATCTGGTAATTTTTACTGACTTTCTTTTTAAGACGTTTGTTCTCAACTACAAGCTCTTTACTGTTTAATGCAATACGAACGGTATTGAGTAGTCTATTTAAATCTGGGGGTTTTGAAATGTAATCAAAAGCGCCAAGGCGCATGGTTTGGACTGCCGTATCTAGATCTCCATGACCAGAAATCATAACCATTGGCGTCTCTGGCTTAATTTTTTTGGCTGCTTGTAACACCTCAACACCGTCCATTTTTGGCATTTTGATATCACAGAGCACCAAATCAAAATCCTCATCTCTAATTTTCTCTATCCCTTCTAGGCCGTCTTCGGCCTGAGTTACTTGGTAAGCGCTGTTTTCCTCAGAAAGTATTTTAACCAACACCCTACGTATAGCAGCTTCATCTTCAATAATCAATATTTTTGCCATGAATTTCTTTTCTAATAGTTCAGCAAGATGCAATGACTTGCAAGCCTTTAAATACGGTGTTTTATATACGGGCTTGCACCCAAAGATATTACACTGTTTTATTGATAATGTGAATATCTCTTTGTGGAAATGGAATAGAAATATTGTGTTCTCTAAAGAGTTGATCTATTCTAAATCTTATTTCACTTTTAATTTTTGGGACAGAAAAACTATCTGATATAAAAAACAACACACTAAATTGCAATGCAGATTCTCCAAAATCATCGAAAAGCACAAAAGACTTAGGCGTTTTTAAAACCCCACGTTGTTCGCTTACGCTTTGCAATAATAAAGCTTCCACTTTTTTCACGTCACTGCCATAGGCGACTCCAATTTTGACAGATTCTCGAGTTGTTTTATGATTTTGAGTATAATTTATAATAATTTCTGAAATAAATTTATGGTTAGGAATCACCACTATTTTATCATCTCTTGTGATGGCTCTTGTGGTTCTTAGGGTAACCTCTATAACTCTTGCCACTTTACCATCTACCTCTACAATATCACCTACAAGTAATGATTTGTCTATAAAAATAAAAACTCCTCCTATTACATCTTGAAAAAGTTCTTGAAGTGCAAGCCCTAGTCCTACCAAAAGTGCAGCAGAAGCTGCTAAAAAAGGCGTTACATTAATACCAGAAGCGCTTAATACAGCAAAGCCAACAATGATATAGGTGATGTATTGTACAAACTTGAAAAAGCTTATAAATTTAAGCTTATCTTGCTCCTGCATGTTTCGGGTGAGTAGCACCCGAATCCATTTTAAAAAAAGCCGTGCGACAACAAAAGAAAGTATTACCAAAAGCAAGGTCCAAACAGCAATGCGTACTTCGTGATTTCCAGACCCTAGGGTGAAACCCAAATCTAAAAAACTTTTTATAGCTCCCCAGATGGTTTGTGTTACTGTCTTTGTGATATCTTCTTGCACGTCTTGTGGTATTTAATTGCCCGTAAGCATGTTATCGTAAAATTAAAGAAATCTTAAAGGTATACCCTACAAATAAAGAAAAAATTAATCCTCTTGGCTATCAAACCTTTTAGTGCTTAGTATTTAAGCCATTTTAAAAGATCTTTATAGGTTGGTTTTTTACCATACATTAAAATACCTACACGATATATCTTTGCAGCAAAAAACACCATACCAATAAAAGTGACAAATAGTATAGTTACAGAAAGTACCTGTTGCCATAGTGGTACTCCAAAAGGAATTCGCATCAACATTACCACTGGGGAAGTAAAAGGTATGTAACTAAACACCTGTGAAACCATGCCATGAGGGTTTTCTATAACCGTGAAAAAACCTACATAAATAGATAAAATTAAAGGCATTATTACCGGTATCATAAACTGCTGGGTGTCTGTCTCATTATCAACGGCAGCTCCAATTGCTGCATATAAAGAGGCATACAACAAATAACCCCCAACAAAAAATAGTAAAAACATGATAACTAGGTTAGCTAAAGGTAAACCCTCATAAGCACGGTAGGCTTCTAGAAATAAACTACTAGAGCCACCACTAGCCTGGGTTATCATTTCTTGCTGCTGTGATTGTGCAGCCCCAGGATCTATACCAAAGACTAAACTTACAACAGAGGTTAAAATACTGATGAGAATCACCCAAGCTACAAACTGAGTAACACCCGCAAGAGAGGTTCCAATAATTTTACCTAGCAATAATTTAATGGGTTTCACAGAAGAGATAATGATTTCTATAATTCTGCTGGTTTTTTCTTCAATTACACTACGCATGATCATATTTCCGTAGATAATAATAAACATAAACAGAAGGTAACCCGCAGCGCCTCCAAAAATTAATTTGGCAATAGCATCTGCCTTAGAAGTTTTTTTACCTTCAAAAGTTTCTTGCTTGGTATCTACCTCAATGCGCAATGCCTTAATTTTATCTGCATCTATATTGGCCTGTTTTAATCTGGCAGTATTAACTTGAGACTCAATGGTATTTTCTATATCTCGCATTATAGTGAGCGAGGGAGACTCTTTAGAGTAAAAAGTAGTTGCGGTTGCTAACCCTTCAAGGGTTGAAGTCTTTGGGATATGTAACACTCCATATACAGTTCCATCAACCCCTAATAATTTGGCATCATCTATAGAGACATTCTTTAAAACAGTATATTTTTCTGTGGCGGTGTCTTTAAAGTTTTTGGCCAAAACACCACTCTCGTCAACAATCCAAATATCACGGATTGTAGCGTTATTTATACTTGAGAGGTATCCAACCAAGGCAAAAATACCGACAAAAATTAAAGGACTTAAAAAAGTCATTATAATAAAAGACTTATTGCGCACCTTATTGATGTATTCTCGCTTAATGATTAATGAAAGATGGTTCATAAGGGCTTAGTTTTTTTGTATAGTTTCAATAAAAATATCATTGGCAGAGGGGATCACCTCAACAAAGTGATTGAGTTCACCCTTAGAGGTTAAATAACTTACCAAGTCATTAGAAGAGGTGTTTTGTGGTAGTTTAATTTTGTATTTTAAGGTATCGCTAATACTTTTAAAATGGGCTGGCTGCAAGTCAAATTTTTCTTTGAGTTGCGAAATAACCTGCGGCTTATTTTCTGTAATAAGGCCCACTTCAAAGGTGTTTGAGCGGTAGCTTTTTTTAATATCTATTAATTTTCCGTCCAATATTTTGTTGGACTTGTGTATTAGGGCAATATGATCACACATCTGCTCTACAGATTCCATGCGGTGAGTAGAAAATATGACTGTAGCACCATTATCACGAAGTCTTAAAATTTCGTCTTTAATAAGACTTGCATTTATAGGATCAAAACCACTAAAGGGCTCATCAAATATCAGAAGCTTAGGCTCATGCAGTACCGTTACAACAAATTGCACTTTTTGCGCCATCCCTTTACTTAACTCCTGGATTTTTTTATCCCACCAATCTCCAATTTCTAGACGCTCAAACCAGTATTTCAATCGTTTTTTTGCTTCTTTTGCAGACAAACCCTTTAACTGTGCAAGGTACACACACTGCTCCCCTACCTTCATTGACTTATACAGGCCCCGCTCCTCTGGCAAATACCCTATGTTTTGAATATGATCTGGACGCAATGGCTCTCCGTCCAAAAAAACAGCCCCACTATCTGGCATCGTGATTTGATTGACAATACGTATGAGAGACGTTTTTCCTGCACCATTTGGTCCTAGAAGTCCAAAAACAGCTCCTTTCTCTACAGCTATTGACACATTGTTTAAAGCGGTAAAATCACCATATTTTTTTGAAACTGAATTGGCTTGTAATAAATATTCCATATGCTAATTTATGAGGTGTAAAGGTATTAATTTTTAATATCTGATTGCTCAGCAGCACCTTATATTTGTTTCCCTTTTAAGGTATTTGTTACACTTTTATAAAACAAAAAACCTCTCATAGAAAACCACGAGAGGTAAAAAAAAATTGCTATGAAAAAGAAAAACACTACTAGCAACTTAATGCTTAAACAAACATACTATAA
>CAJXUG010000071.1:0-9580 GCA_913060785.1 uncultured Flavobacteriaceae bacterium
GTTTCCAATGCGTACATCTTTAATTAAGATAGATGTAATATAGAAAATGATTTATTGTTATTTGTGAATATTTAAATTATATCGACAAAGCTACATTTTTAACCCATGAAATGACTTTTCTTGTTTTTTGTTGCTGTCAAAATCAATTAAAAACATGAATCATTCAAGTTCATTGGTGTAACAAAAACTATGACAAACTACAATAGCTGCCGTCTCGGTTCTAAGTCTATTTGTCCCAAGACTAACCCCGGTATAGCCCATTGATGTCGCTTTTGTTATTTCGGTGTCAGAGAAGTCTCCTTCTGGTCCAACCAGTACTATATACTTGCCCTTGGGCTTAATTTGCGATTTCAATGATTTTTTTTCTATTTCTTGGCAATGTGCAATGAGTTTACGGTGGGGTAGCTCTGCATGCTTTTCTAAAAAATCATTAAAACTAGATATAGGGTGCAGCACCGGAAAATGATATTTTAAAGATTGTTTTGCGGCGCTTAGTATTATTTTTTGATACCGCTCAGGCTTAATTATTTTACGCTCACTATGATTGCAGAGTATGGGAGTAATTTGGGTGATCCCTATCTCCGTGGCTTTTTCTAAAAACCACTCAAACCTATCGTTGAGTTTTGTTGGAGAAATAGCTAGGTGCAGGCCGTAGGGTAGTTGTGTTTTCTGTTCTACTTGTGTAATTTTTACCACACAATGTTTTGGGTCATTGCTTTGAAGAGTGCCGGTAAACAAAGCTCCTTTACCATTTGTAAGGTGCAAAGTATCACCTATTTGTTTTCTCAGCACTTTGCCAATATGTCTACTCTCTTGTTTAGTGAAACTAAATAAAGTGTCATTTGCTGTTAGGTCTTGGCTGTAAAATAATTGCATTAGTGCTGTTTTTGTTTGAGTGCTGTTTATAGTTTCATTCTTGCATTGGCCGTTACACTATTGTCTGCAAAATGCTTTTGTTTGTACTTTAACTCACCAACCATTGCAATCATGGCAGCATTGTCTGTGCAAAATTCAAACTTAGGAATATGTACGCGCCAGCCGTATTTTTGTTCTGTTTCTTTCAAGGCTTTTCGAATACCGCTATTGGCAGATACCCCGCCCCCTATAGCTATTTGTGTAATCCCCGTTTGTTTTACGGCATTTTTTAATTTATCCATTAAATAATCAACAATAGTATGTTGCAAACTTGCACAAATATCAGCTAAGTTTTCTTCAATGAAATTTGGGTTTTCTGCAACATTTTTTTGCACAAAGTATAAAACGGAAGTTTTTAAACCACTGAAGCTGAAATCTAAAGGGCTTACTTTTGGTTTTGGGAAACTATATTTTTTTGCATCTCCTTGCTGAGCATATTTATCTACTAATGGTCCTCCAGGGTATGGTAGTCCTAAAATTTTAGCACTCTTATCAAAAGCCTCTCCTACTGCATCATCAATGGTTTGACCAATGACCTCTAAATCAAAATAATTAGACACTTTTACAATTTGCGTGTGTCCTCCGCTAATGGTTAATGCCAAAAAAGGGAAGCTAGGGGCTTTTTGGCCCTCAGCTTTTATAAAATGAGCCAAAATATGGGCCTGCATATGATTTACATCCAGCAAAGGTACCTCTAGTCCAAAGGCTAAAGACTTTGAAAACGAGGTCCCTACTAGTAAAGAACCCATAAGTCCTGGCCCTCTAGTGAAGGCTATGGCACTTAGTTGTTTTTTATCGATATTTGCTAGTTGTAATGCTTGATGAACCACCGGTACAATGTTTTGTTGATGTGCTCTAGAGGCAAGCTCTGGAACGACACCTCCATAGGCCTCATGAATTTTTTGCGTGGCTACAACATTGCTTAATATAACACCGTTGTTAATCACAGCTGCAGCAGTGTCATCACAAGAAGATTCAATACCTAGAATATAACAATTTTTTTCTATCACGAGATTAGGGCATATTTATTGGTTGTAAAATTATAACTTTATAAGCGTATCAAAAAATTAAGAAAAATAATAGTTCGTTTACTTGCAATACTTATGTTGCTAGTCTTGCTGATGGTGGTTGTTTTTTCTTTGCCAAGTGTACAAACAAAACTAGCCGGTAGACTTACCGATTATCTAAATCAAACCTATGATACAAGCATAACCATAGATAGATTAGGACTTAATTGGCAAGGGGGCATAGATCTTCGAGATATATACATTGAAGACCACCATCAAGATACATTAATTTATGCCCGGCAACTACAAACCAATATTTTAAGTTTTTCTAACCTTCTCAAAACAGAGGTAACTTTAGGGTATGTTAAATTTTCTGACACAAAACTTTTTATAAAAACCTATAAAAATGAAGCCAGAGATAACATGTCTGTCTTCTCAGAAAAATTTAACTCTAAAACAAAAGGCGCTCGTATCTTTAAACTCACCGCAGACCAAGTTTTTGTTAAAAGCAGTGCAATTAAAATTACAGACCAGAACCTATCAACACCTTTGTTGTTTGACCTTACAAATGTAAAGGCAGCAGCTCGAGATTTTAAAATACTAGGTCCAGATGTATTTACTAACATAAGCTCTTTGGGTTTGTCTAGTAAAAGAGGTTTTGAGATTACAGGGCTTAGCTCTCAATTCTCTTACACTACAGAGCAAATGACCTTAAAAAACATGGAACTTCAAACTTCCCAAAGCACGATATATGGTGATGTTGTAATGAATTATAGCGCCAACGGCTATTCAGACTTTGTTAATACAGTTGTTTTTGATGCAAGTTTTTCCCCCTCTAGTATAACAACCAATGATCTTAATGGCTTTTATAATGAGTTTGGAACCAATCAAACCATTGGCTTTAAAGGTGATTTTAAAGGCGTCTTGAATGATTTCTCTTTTACCAAAGCTGCTATTACCACTAGTAATACCAAAGTGGCGGGTGATTATTATTTTAAAGATATTTTAAAGGGCGCCGCTGCATTTAATATAAACCTTAGGCGTCATGATATAACAACGAGTTACTATGATTTACGTCGTTTTTTGCCAAATATTCTTGGTAAGGTATTGCCACAACAACTTAGTAGATTAGGTGTTTTTGATTACAACGGAACTTCACAAATTAATAGCAATACCTTTACGACACAAGCAAATTTTTTAAGTGATATTGGAGTTGCCAAAGCTAGTGTATCTATTGATAATTACAGAGATGTTGCCCTTGCAAGCTATAAGGGAAACATCACTTTGTCTTCTTTTGATATGGGCACATTAACTAAGGAGCCCTCTCTGGGAGAGGTGTCTGCTAATTTGCGTATTGATGGTCGTGGTTTCACCCAAAAAACAGTGGATACTGGTTTAAGTGGCCTTATATCTTCTTTTTCTTTTCAGGGCTATGATTATAAAAACATTACCCTGCAAGGAGCATTAAAAGACCCTGTTTTTAACGGTGATTTATCTATAGATGACCCTAACTTACAATTAGATTTTAAAGGGCTTGTAGATGTTTCAGAATCCTTTAATCAGTATGATTTTCAGGCAGATGTTCGCTTTGCCGAATTAAACAAGCTGCAGCTAGTTGCAAGAGATAGTATTTCTGTTTTTGCAGGCAAGGTAGTGGTGGATATGGATGGAACAAACATTGATGATGTTGTGGGTTCTTTTTCTTTTCAGCAGACATTTTATCAAAACCAAGACGATGATTTTTATTTTGATGATTTTAAAATAGCATCTTCTTTTGAGGAGCAAAAGCGCATCATTAATATTAACTCGCCAGATATATGTAATGGTACAATTTCTGGGAATTTTTTAATAAAAGATATCTCAAATTTATTTAGAAATGGATTGGGTAGTATGTATGCAAATTATATACCTCGCGAGGTGACCACAAATCAATACATAGATTATGATCTATCTGTTTATAGTAAAATTGTAGAGGTCTTTGTGCCAGAATTACAAGTGGGTGAGAATTCAAGATTACGAGGTTCTGTCTCATCAGATGAATCGAAATTTCAGCTTGATTTTAAATCTCCAGAGCTGCTTTTACTTAACAATTACCTTGGTAAAGTGAATGTTCAGGTAGATAATGATAATCCGTTGTATAACACATATATAAGTGTAGATTCTGTACATACAGGCGTGTATGATTTGAAAGATTTTAGCTTGATTAATAAAACCTACAATGACACGCTGTATGTTCAGTCTGTGTTTAAAGGAGGGAGTAAAAAAGAAGACCTTTTTGATCTGTCTTTATACTATACAATCAATCCCCAAGGGAACTCTGTAGTAGGAATAAAAAAGTCTGAAATATCATACAAAGACAATCTGTGGTATCTCAATAAAGACAATAATAAAAAAAATAAAGTAGTCTTTGATGATCGTTTTACTGCTATCGCCATAGACTCCCTTCAACTCAATTACAAACAAGAGCAAATTGCATTTGCGGGTGTTATTAGAGACTCAACATACAAAAACCTTAAGATTCGTTTTAAAGATGTAAATATTGGTAATATTATTCCTCCTGTTGATAGTCTTCAGTTATATGGTCGTACAAACGGTAGCCTTTCTTTTTTATATGAGAACGGAGCCTACTTTCCTACTAGTAATGTATCTATAGATGATATTGTTATAAATAAAATAGGTTTTGGAGACCTCACTCTAGATATCGATGGAAATCAAGATCTCACAAAGTACCGCATCTCTAGCTCGCTTACCAACAAGGATGTTCGCTCTTTTAATGCCCTAGGTACTATTGATTTTGCTCCTAAAATTTCTCAGCTAGATTTAGACCTTAGGTTAAATGAGTTTAATCTAGAGGCCTTGACTCCTTTTGGGGCTAATGTAATCACAGATATACGCGGTGAGGCTTCAGGAGCTCTACAAGTTATGGGCAATTATAAATCTCCAAAAATACTAGGTATCATTAATTTAAAAAATAGCGGATTAAAGGTTCCATATCTTAATACAGATTTTGATATAGCAAACAGTACTCAAATGATTGTCTCAGATGATACTCTTAGCATTATAGCTACAGGCATTACAGATACAAAATACAATACCAAGGGAATTTTTTCGGGTATTGCAACACATGATAATTATAGAGATTGGAATTTAAATTTACAAATTGAAGCGCCAAAGCGGTTGCTTGTTTTGGACACCCCACCTGATGATGATGAGTTGTATTATGGAACCTCTTTCATCAATGGAAGTGCAGAGATTAAAGGTCCTATCGATGCCCTGGACATAAAGGTATTTGCCGCTACTCAAGAGGGAACAACATTTAAAATCCCTCTTAGTGATACAGAGGCTATTGGTGATGATAGTTTTATTAAATTTCTATCTCCCCAAGAGAAACGCAATCGTATTAACGGTGGGCAAGTTGTTAAAAAAGAAATCAAAGGGCTTTCTGTAGATTTTGATCTAGATATCAATGAAAATGCAGAGGTTGAAGTAGTGATAGATAAGGTTAACAATTCTACCCTTAAGGGCCGTGGAGCTGGAACATTGTTAATACGTCTAGACACAAAGGGTAAGTTTAATATGTGGGGTGAGTTTACAGTGATTGAGGGCTTGTATGATTTTAGATACGGTGGTATTATCCAAAAAAAGATAGCCGTGATCCCTGGCGGAAACATTAACTGGGATGGAGAACCAGATAGAGCTAGATTAAGCATTAGCGCAAAATACGCTACAGATGCAAACCCAGCTGTACTGCTTGACAACCCTTCTTTTAACAGGAAGATACCCGTGGATGTTTTGGTAGATTTAACCGGAGAAATCATACAACCAGAATTAAATTTTAGTATAGATTTTCCTAGAACCAGCTCAACGGTAAAAAGTGAATTAGAGTTTAAATTGCAAAGCAAAGAAGAGATAGAGAAACAGGCCATCTTTTTATTAACTACAGGTAGTTTTGTAAATGAAGGTATGGGAGGTGCAAATTTTGCAGGAACTCTAGCAGATAGAGTTAGTAATTTAGTAAACGGTTTATTTGCTGATGAGGAGGGTAAATTTAACGTAGGTCTTGATTACTCTCAAGGTAGTAGATTACCCAATCAGCAAACCGCAGACCGCCTTGGTATTTCTCTACAAAGTAAAATTAATGAACGTATTTTGATTAATGGAAAGGTAGGTATTCCTGTTGGTGGAGCCAACGAGACTGCAATTGCTGGAGATATTGAGGTGCAGTGGCTAATCAATGATGATGGTACCCTTAGAATGAATTTCTTTAACCGTCAAGCAGATATACAATTTATTGGTGAAGACCAAATTTTTGAACAAGGCCTAGGGATGTCCTACAATGTAGATTTTAATACCCTAAGTGAACTCATAGAAAAACTATTTAATAAAAAGCTAACCCTAGAGGGTGAGGGCTTGGATACTCCTTTTGTGCCTGATGACACAAGTTTTCCAGCTAATTTTAATGAAGATAAAAAAAGGAAATAATCTTTTTTATAAACTTGCAATCATCGAGATTTCTACATTTACAAACTTGGGCAGATTTGCAACCTCTACCGTTTCTCTAGCTGGAGCTGTTGCCTCATTAAAATAAGTAGCATATACCTGGTTAATAGCAGCAAAGTTATGCATGTCACTCACAAAAATACTTGCCTTTATTACGTGCTCAAAATTCATGCCTGCCGCCTGTAAAACCGCTCTAAGATTTTCCATTACAAGGGTTGTCTCTGCTGTTATATCTTCTATTTCTAGCTTACCTGTTGCCGGGTTAATTGCTATTTGACCTGAGGTGTAGAGCATGTTTCCAAATTGTATGGCTTGGCTGTAGGGGCCAATAGGGGCAGGAGCTTTATCTGTGTGGATTATTTTTTTCATAATTTTTGTTTTGTGACTTAATGGCCTCACACGATGTTATAGTTGCCTGTCTGATTCTCTTCGCTTATCGTATTTAATATCACTAAGAATACTAGATTTAATACCAATAAAAAAGTACCATGAGGTATTAACAGAGCCAATAGGGGTCCAGTTAAAGCTCATTTTCCAACTTTCTAAATCGCGTTGAAATCTAAACTGTGTGGTGGTGATACCTTTGTTTTTAAAGTCATACCCTGAAGACATACCAACCTTCCAACGTGGGCTTAATTCTAGATTAGAGCTAAACATCAATGATTGTGATGAAATCTCATTTTGCCGTTTTTGATTTCCGTAGGTAATGGTATATGCCATGCGTAAATCCCAAGGTATGGTGAAGTTGTACCAATCTTCATTGGTTACTGCTTTTTGCTCCTCATTGTCATCGTCTTCAAAGGTGTTGTTTCCAAATCTTGTGGTATTGTCTCCAAAAAGGTCGTCTTGACGCCCTCCGTTTCTAAAGGTTTGATCATCACTGTCTTTGTCACTCTTTTTTTCTTTAAAATCTTTACTAGAAAAAGAGTAGTTAAGGCTAATATTACCTCTAGTTAGTCTAAATAAACTACCACCGTTATTTAAATTAAAAACATCAATGCGTTGGTTGTTGTTATTAAGGGCGTAGGGATCCAAAGATCCACTAAAATTAACATCAAGTTTAGGTATAATAGGAATAGAACCAGAAACATTAACAGCGCTCCATTGCAGGGAGTCTCCAGCAACATTATAAGCAGTACCAAAATTTAAATTATTAAGTAGTATTCTTTTCTTTGGTTTTTGGGCTGTGGTATCTGGATCCCGAACCTTGGCCTCTAAAGTGTTGCTTAGACTAATACCTACATTACTTGAAAATCGTTGGCCAGGAGCTCCAAAGAGTGTGTTCTCAAACCTAGAGTACTGGACTATTTCTTCGTTTATTTCTGGATCTGCGGTAACAGGTACAACGTATTGATCATAGTACTGTTCAAAGCCAGGGTTGATGTTGTAGGATACAGATGGCCTTATCACATGTCTTATTTTTTGTATTCTACTATCCTTGTCACCAACATTAAAAGTACCGTAGAGTGTAGTTCCTAGACTCATATTAAAATTATAGGTTCTAAAACTGTCAAAACCACTTACGGTATCTCTAGCAACACCTCCATTACCTTGGTTTAAACTTTCATCATACCTCTGATTAAAGGTAGTGAAACTCCAAGTTTCTGTATAGGTTGTACTTGCAGATGCGCTCAGGTGGTCTAGAATTTTAAAGTTTGTGCTCAGGGGTATTCTGTGTTGCACTCCAATAAGTGCGTTGTCAAACATTTCAGACTTTAAAAACAAGGAGTCTGTGGTTTGTATTCTGTTTTGAGCCGTCACATCATATTGAAAATTGATGTTCTGAATAATTCCTTTTTTTCTACCGTTTTTGGGTGCAAATGGAAATACCCTAGCCATGTTTGCATTAAGATTTGGCAAGGAAAGATTGATCTTTTCGGTTTGCGTACTTTGTTGCAGATTAAGTGCTACAGAGGTGTTTATCTGCGGTTCTCCTTCAAAGGTTTTTGAGTAACTCACAGAGGAGTTTAATGTGTTTACAAGTGCACTTGAGTTGTTGTACTGGTTAATAGATTGCTGAAAATAACGACTACTACCAAAGTTTACAGATGCATTAAACCGAGAGCTTGGACTAGATTTTTGATCTTGTGAATGATTCCACTGTATGTTGTAAGAAGAGCTTTGACTATAATCAGGGAAGCCTCGTTCGCTATTAATTAAGCTTTCAAACCTCATATTTATATTTCCTCGAAACTTATATTTTAATGCATAACTCGATTCTGCCCTAAGACCAAAACTACCGTTAGTGTAATAATCTCCAAGAAGAGTGAGATCTACATAGTCTGAAAGCGTTAAGTAATACCCACCATTTTGAAAGAAAAAACCACGATTGTTGTTGTCTCCAATAGTTGGTATGATAAATCCAGATTGTCTGTCCTCACTTAATGGTAAAAATGCGAATGGAAGCCCAATAGGGGTAGGTACATCTGCAATATACATGTTTGTAACCCCTGTTATAATTTTCTTTTTTGGTACAAACTTGGCTCTTCTGGTGTAAAAATAGTACTCTGGATTGTCTATATTTTTAGAGGTTGTGAACTTAACGTTGCTAAGATACACCACAGAGTCATTTACTTTTTTTGTTGTTTTAGCGATGTATCTAAAACTTTGCTCTTCTCCTCTTGAGTTGTGCACAAGTGCTTTCTCTGAGTTGTAATTGTATTTTATAGAATCTGGCTCAACTACATTGGCACCTTGTTTAAAGATTGGACGCTGTGTATAGGTACCTGCGCTGTCAATTCCTTTTGCGTATACTTCATTGGTGTTGTAATCAAGTACGATAAGTCCTGCGTCTATACGTACATCCCCATAAATTATATAGGCTTTATCATACATATACACCTTGTTTGCTTTTTTGTCTAGGTATACATATTGCTCTCCAAAATACTCTACAATATCTGTAAACACCTCTTTGGGAGGTTTTATGGTGTCTGTTTGGAGGGTGTCTGTGGCGCGTTCATTGATTTGCTCAATAACGGGTTTAGCGTTTGTTAGGCTATCCTTTTGCCCTTGCTGACCGGCTTCAACCAAGGGGATATTTGGCGCGTCTTTTGGAGGGATTTCTTGGCCAAATACAAGCCCACTACAGCATATAAATACTGTGAATAAAATCTGTCTCTTATACACATCTGACGCTGCCGACGAAGAGGATAGTGTAG